>JANMAD010000090.1:0-5126 GCA_031359515.1 Acidobacteriota bacterium
CACGCCGGATACTCCGAGCAGCCGTAAAAAACTTTCCCGCGCTTCGACTTCTTTACCACCAACTCGCCGCGACAACCCGCGCGCACGCACGCCACGCCCGTCGTCTCGCGCTTGATAAACTTGCACGTCGGATAGTTTGAGCAGGAGACGAACTCGCCGAAGCGGCCTTGTCGTCTGACGAGATGCGCGCCGTCCACCGGGCACTTCTCGTCGAGCGGCACGGGCGCGGCGGCGACGACACCGCTGCGGCTAATCTTCCGTATGTTGCGACATTCGGGATAACCCGTGCAGCCGAGGAATTGGCCGAACCGCCCGCGCTTCAAAGCCATTGGCTTGCCGCACAACTCGCACGCCTCCGCCTCTTCCGTCTCCGCGCCGTCGCCGGCAACCTTCACCGTCTCGCTCGCGCCGTCAGTCGCCGCCGACTTCTTCGCGATCTCGCGCGTCGTGCGACACTCAGGATAGTTCGAGCAGGCGAGAAACTGGCCGAAGCGGCCGAACTTGATGACCATGCCCGCGCCGCAGTTCTCGCATATTTCGTCGGTCGGGATCGCCTGCTGCTTCGCCGCCTTCATCTGCACTTCCGCGACCTTCAAGTCCTTCGCGAATTTGCCGTAGAACTCATGCAGCGCCGCCGTCCACTTCAACTTCCCTTCTTCGATCTCGTCCAACTCTTCTTCCATCCGCGCCGTGTACGTCTCGTTGAACAGATCGTCGAAGCTGGCGACGAGCAGATCGTTGACGGTCGTGCCCAAGCCCGTCGGATGAAAGCGGCCTTCGTGTTTCTCCACGTACTCGCGATCAAGAATCGTCGTCATGATCGCCGCGTAGGTCGAAGGGCGACCGATGCCCTTCTCTTCGAGCGTCTTGACGAGCGTCGCCTCGGTAAAGCGCGGTGGCGGCTCGGTAAAATGCTGTTCAGGCGTGAGTGCATTCAATTTCAACTCGTCGCCCGCGGCCACCTGCGGTAACCTGCGCGCCGCTTCATCATCTTCGTCCGACTTCTCATCGCGGCCCTCTTCATACACGCGCAGGAAGCCATCGAACTTCAAAACCGAGCCAGTCGCGCGGAACAGGAAGCGGCCCGCCGCGATGTCAATCGTCGTCTGATCAAACAGGGCCGGCATCATCTGCGACGCGACAAAACGCTGCCAGATCAAACGATACAATTTCAACTCGTCCGCGCCGAGAAAACTCGCCACCGAATCGGGCGTGCGCATCACGTCGGACGGACGGATCGCTTCGTGCGCGTCCTGCGCGTCCTTCTTCGAGCGATAGTGAATTGCCTTCTCCGGCAAGTATTCCGCGCCGTACTGCGTGCCGACAAAATCGCGCACTTCATTCAATGCGGCATCGGACACGCGCGTCGAGTCTGTGCGCATGTAGGTGATGAGACCGACCGAGCCTTCCGCGCCCATCTCCACACCTTCGTAGAGTCTTTGCGCGACCATCATCGTGCGCTTCACCGCATAGCCGAGTTTGCGCGCCGCCTCCTGTTGCAACTTCGACGTGATGAAGGGCGGCACTGGATTGCGCTTGCGCTCTTTCGTCGCGACCTCGGCGACGCTGAATGTTTGCGTCTCCGCCTCGCGCACGATCTCTTGCGCCTGCGCTTCCTGCGCGATCAGGATTTCGCTCTTCTTAACGTCGTGGTCGAACCCGCCGGTCTTCACCGTCTGCTCGCCGACGCGCAACAGCCGTGCATCGAACGCGGGCGGCAATTGCGCGGCTACATTCGCCGTCACCGTCCAGTATTCCGTCTTGAGGAATTGCTCAATCTCGCGCTCGCGCTCAACCACCATGCGCAACGCGACCGACTGCACACGCCCCGCGCTCAAACGCCCACCGACCGTGCGACACAAGAGCGGCGAGACCTTGTAGCCAACCAGACGATCCAACAGCCGCCGCGCCTGTTGCGCATCAACTAAATGCTGATCGATCTCTTTCGGCTCTTCAAACGCCGCCTGCACCGCGCGCTTCGTGATCTCGTTGAACATCACGCGGTACGCAGGTTTCTTCGGTCGTTTCGGCACGATCTCTTCCGCTAGATGTTGACAAATAGCTTCGCCTTCACGATCAGGGTCAGCCGCCAGATAGATCGCGTCCGCTTCGCGCGCAGCCTTTTTCAGATCAGAGACGGTCTTACGATTGTTCCGCTTCTTCGCATCAGGAATAACTTCATACGTCGGCGCGAAATCGTGCTCGACATCAACGCCGAGGCCCTTCGACGGCAAGTCCTTGATGTGGCCCAAACAGGCCATGACGCGATAGTCCGCACCGAGATACTTGCCAATCGTCTTCGCCTTCGCCGGCGATTCAACTATGACTAAATTCTTACCCATCCAACTCCCTTGCTTGCAGACAAGCCTAGCGGCGCAGACCACCCGCGCTCGCTGTTATCACTCTTTTGTGTGGCCTAGAATAACCTCTCCGGTCAACCGTTTAGATGTCGCACATGCTCATTTGGCTGGCTTGCGCCCTCGGTCTATTTGCGCGGCGCAGCCGTGATAGTTTGTGGCCGCAACACGAGACGGGCAACAGCCCTGCGCGCTCCGTCCGGGCGCGGCAAGATAACATCAGGCGGGAAGGCGATGTCAAATTGGGCTTGCAGGCCGGCAGCTATGTAAGCCCTGCGATTCACAACTTTCTGACGAAGCATTTGCCGGGCAGTTGTCGCACCAGTTCGCGCATCTCCAACCCAAGCAACGCGCCCGTCAACTCGGGCAGTGACAACTGCGCCGCGCCCGCGAGCGCGTCAATGTGCATCGGTTCATCGGCTGAGAGCAGACCAAAGACAGCGCGCTCCTGCTCCGACAAGTCGGCGGGCACAATCATGTCGAGCGCGGTCACCGCTGCGTCCTTCTTCCGTTTCAACTCCGGCGGCAACAAACGCGCGGCGATCTCCGGCGGCAACTCCGCCGCGATGTCTTGCCACTGCTGCACGAGTTTCGCGCCCGCCGCCTTGATCAGATAGTTCGTGCCGAACGAATTGCGCGAAGTGATGTTGCCCGGCACGGCGAAGACTTCACGACTCTGTTCGAGCGCCAGCCGCGCCGTGATCAAGCTGCCGCTGTTCTCCGCCGCTTCGACTAACACCACGCCCAGACTCAGACCACTGATGACGCGGTTGCGATACGGAAAATTTTCCGGCAGCGGCGGCGTCGCCAACGGAAACTGCGACACGAGCGCGCCGCCCTGCGCCAAAATTCCCTCTGCCAGCTTTTTATGATCGCGCGGATAGATCTCGTCCACGCCCGTGCCTAACACCGCGACGGTGCGCCCGTCCGCTTCGAGCGCGCCGCGATGCGCCGCCGCATCCACGCCACGCGCCAGCCCCGACACGATGGTCACACCGCGCGCCGCCAATTCGCGCGCCAGCATCGTCGCCGTGTTCTGCCCGTAAGTCGAAGCCCGTCTTGAGCCGACGATGGCCACGCACGGTGCATCGAGACACGCGGACCACGCGCCTCTGACATAGAGCGTGATCGGCGGATCGGCGATCTCGCGCAACAGGGCCGGATACGTGCCGTCGTCCAAGATCAACACGTCCGCGCCCAACTCGCGCACGCGCACAAGCTCCGCGTCAGCCGCCGCGTGCCGGTCACGCAACGCGATTGATTCCAACGTCTCGGGCCGCAGGCGCAACTGCGCCAACTCCGCGCGCAACGCGCCAAAGACCGCCTCCGCCGCACCGAAGCGTTCCAACAGCCGCGCTGCCACCCGCGGGCCGACACCCGGCGTCATATTTAAGGCAATCCAGTCGCGCATAAGAAGCTGTTAGCTGTTAGCTGTTAGCTGTTAGCTGTTAGCTTTGACCTAGCTAACTCGGTTTGTGGGGCGCAGTGAAGCAACCTACGTAATCACGCAAAAGCTGAAAGCTAACAGCTAATCGCTAACAGCTTTCTTGGCGGAGGCGTGTAGGAATCGAACCTACCTGAGCCTGCTCTCACAGGCTCACAGAACGGTTTTGAAGACCGCGCCGCTCACCAGAACGGATGCGCCTCCCGGCTAAGGCTTCGTACCCTACGCGGCGCAAGCGCGCACTGTCAAGACCCTTTGGCGGCGAGCCGGCCCGCCCTGACAGCTTGCGCGTGCTTCTCCGGCCGCACCATTTGACCACCCATCGCTTGTTCCCTATAATTCTTTTTCGAACGAGCGTTCGAATAAACGGAGATGCGCAGCTACATTAATTGGAGCAACCGGAACTGAAACGGTAATGATAAATTTTGCGACCACGCCAGCGCAGTACAAGCACTGGCAACTAAAGATTGACGGCCGCGTCGCCACGTTGACGATGAACGTGCAGGAAGACGCGACGCTGTTTGACGGCTACAAGCTCAAGTTAAACTCGTACGACTTAGGTGTGGACATAGAATTGGCGGATGCGATCCAGCGCCTGCGCTTCGAGCAGCCGGCGGTGCGCGCCGTCGTCATCACGAGCGTGCGCCCGCGCATCTTCTGCGCCGGCGCGAACATCTACATGCTCGGCACGTCCGCGCACGCCTTCAAAGTCAACTTCTGCAAGTTCACCAACGAGACGCGCTGCGCCATCGAGGATGCCTCCGCGCATTCGGGGCAACGATACATCGCGGCCCTCAACGGCACGGCCTCCGGCGGCGGATACGAACTTGCCATTGCCTGCGACGATATTTATCTCGTGGACGACGGCAGTTCGGCGGTCTCTCTGCCCGAAGTGCCGTTGCTTGGCGTGCTGCCCGGCACGGGCGGACTCACGCGCCTCGTGGACAAACGCAAAGTGCGCCGTGACCGCGCCGACGTGTTTTCCACACTCGCCGAAGGCTTGAAGGCGAAGCGCGCGAAAGAGTGGGGCGTCATTGACGACTACTTCCCGACCAGCAAATTCGACGAAGGGGTTGCCGCGCGTGTGCGCGCTGTCGTTGAAGCGAACGGAAATAAAGATGACGCGGCCGGCATCAAGCTTAATCCATTGCAAGTCGAGGCGACGGCGGGCGGGCGCGAGTATAAATACGTCAGTGTGAAGTTAAATCGCGCGGGACGTTATGCAGACCTGACCTTGCGCGCACCCGAAGCTGATCTGCCGACGACGCTGGCAGAGATCGAGAAACTTGGCGATGCCTACTGGCCGCTGCAAGCCTACCGCGAGC
>JANMAD010000184.1:0-3097 GCA_031359515.1 Acidobacteriota bacterium
TTCTTAGCCGCAGTCGTTGCGCGCACGGCCCAACTTGTGGCGCAGTGGCAGGCAGTCGGCTTCGCGCATGGCGTGCTGAACACGGACAATATGTCTGTGCTGGGTCTCACGCTCGACTACGGGCCGTTCGGGTTCATGGACGCATTCGACTTCGGCTTCGTCTGCAACCACACAGATCACGCCGGGCGTTATGCTTTCAACCAGCAGCCGGCGGTCGCGCTCTGGAATCTCAGTTGTCTGGCGCAAGCGCTCTCGGCGCTCGTGCCCCGCGCGCAAGCGGTGGCAACGCTCGATCAGTTTCAGCCGACATTCGCCGTGTACTACGGCGCGCTGATGCGCCGCAAACTTGATCTCGCGGATGTGCGGGCGGAAGATGCCGACCTCTTATTGCAACTGCTCGACATACTCAACGCAAACGCCGTTGACTACACGAATTTCTTTCGTCGCCTGAGCGATTTCGATTGTGATACGCCCGCGCACAACGACAACTTGCGCGACATGTTCATCGAGCCAGCCGCGTTTGATAGTTGGGCGGCGCGCTATCGGGCAAGATTGTCGCTTGAACAGAGCGGGAGTGCGGAGCGCAAACAGCGGATGGATGCGGCCAATCCGAAGTACGTGCTGCGCAACTATCTCGCGCAGGGCGCGATCACAGCCGCCGTCGAGCGCAACGATTATTCCGAGATTGATCGCCTGCTCGCGTTGCTCAGCCGGCCCTATGACGAGCAGCCCGACAGGGAGAGCTATACTGAGCCGCCGCCCGACTGGGGCAAGCGGCTGGTCGTCAGTTGCTCGTCATAAAGGAACAAGGGCGACGTGTGCTGCGTCTAAAATATGACCACCCGTGCTGATCGTTGCCAGTTAACTTTTCATTTTCGCTTGACCGCGTATTCGGTTAAGCTATCCGCGCACACCTTTGACCTTCCTTTGCGCGACGCAGGAGAGATGCGATGACAGATGAACTTGAGCAGGGCACACCGGAGAGCGCACCGTCCGATCCGAGCCGGCGACGTTTTCTGAAAGGCGTGGGGCTGGTCGGCGCGGGCGCGGCTATCGCCGACCGGCTGTTCGAGACAGAGGCGAAAGATACGCGCGCAGGCGTGACGGCCGTTGCTGCGCCCGTGGCCGGCACAAACGAAGTCGTGTTACAGATCAACGGGCAACGACGCACAGCGATGGTCGAGCCGCGCACGACGCTTTTGAACGCCTTGCGCAATCAGCTCGACCCGTCGCTCACGGGCGCGAAGCTCGTCTGCGACATGGGCACGTGCGGCGCGTGTACCGTGCTGGTGGACGAGCAGCCGGTCTATTCGTGTCTCGTATTAGCGGTGGATGCTGTGGGCAAAAAGATCACGACCGTTGAAGGCTTGGGCGGGCCGGATAATCTGAATGCCGTGCAAGCCGCTTTCGTCGAGCAGGACGCGCTCATGTGTGGCTTCTGCACGCCCGGCTTCGTCACCACGCTGTCGGCTTATTTGAAGCAGCACCCTAAGCCGACGCTCGCCCAAGTGCGCGAAGCCTGCAAGGGCAACTTCTGTCGTTGCGGCACGTACCCGCGTGTGTTTGAAGCGGCGCTGCAAGCAAAGATGAATGAGAAAAGCAGTGGCGATTGACAGCGGATCAAGAGCCTTGAGAAATTAAAATTCGCCAGAGGCGTAACACTCATGCAGCAACAACCGCCGAAGAAAAAGAAGATCAAAGTGCCGCGCGTCGTCAACGGGCAAGAGACGTTGGTCGAGATCGAAGTGGACGATGCGGGCGGCCCCGCGTGGGGGCCGAACGACAAGCACACGCTCTTGAATCATCGCCTAACGCGCGTTGACGGCCCGCTCAAAGTCAGCGGCGCGGCGCGCTATACCTACGACGTGCGGCTGCCCGGCATGCTCTACGGGCGTGTGCTGCGCTCGCCGCACGCGCGGGCGGTCGTGAAGAAAGTTGATCTCGCACCGGCCCTTCGTCTGCCGGGTGTGCAGGCGGCGGTCGCGGGGTTGAAAGGGGTGGAGTACGCGGGCACGCCCGTCGCGGCGGTGGCGGCGACGACACCGGAGTTGGCCGAAGATGCCATGCGCGCCATCGTCGTCGAGTACGAAGTGTTGCCGCATGTCGTGCGCGCCGAAGACTCGATGAGACTGGACGCGCCGAAGATTTACGCAGAGGGCAACGTGCAAAAGGTCGGCAGTCGCGGCGACAAAGACAGGGTCGCGGAGGCGTTCCCCACCTGCGATGCAATCGTCGAAGCGGAATATCGCACGCCGATCATTCATCACTCGTGCCTTGAGACGCACGGCAACGTCGTTGACTATCGCGGCGGCGACACGGCGACCGTCTACGCTTCGACGCAAGGGACGTTCACGATCCCCGAAGACGCGGCGCAGGCGTTGGGCATGCCGCAGAGCAGCATCACGGCCGTGGTCGAGCACATGGGCGGCGGCTTCGGCGCGAAGTTCGGCATCGGCATCGAAGGACAGCTTGCCTGTCAACTCTCTAAACAGGCGAAAGCGCCGGTCAAGCTGATGCTCACGCGGCACGACGAGTTTTTGCTCGCGGGCAATCGCTCCGGCTCGTGGCAGAAGTTGAAAGCGGGCGCGACGAAAGACGGCACGCTCGTCGCGATGCAGGCGACGCAGTATCGCTTGGGCGGCATCGGCGAAGGCTCGCAAGCGGGCCAGCCTTACATCTACAGCGCGGCGAATGTGTATCGCGAAATCGCGGCGGTGCATACGAACGAGGATGCGTCGCGGGCGATGCGCGCCCCCGGTCATCCGCAGGCATCGTTCGCGGTCGAATCGTTGATGGATGAGTTGGCTTACAAACTCAAGCTCGATCCGCTTGAGTTCCGGCGAAAGAATTTAAAAGACCCGGTGTATCAACGGCAACTGACGCGTGGCGCGAAAGAGATCAACTGGGCGCGGCGTAATGCAACGGCGGGCGCGGGCGCGGGGCCTCTGAAGCGCGGCATGGGTTGCGCGGTCGGCGTGTGGGGCGGCGGTGGCGGCCCCGAATGCAAGGTTGACGTGACCATCGCGCGCGATGGCGCGGTCACGGTCGCTGTCGGCACGCAAGACCTCGGCACGGGCACACGCACCTACACGCGCGC
>JANMAD010000129.1:0-3376 GCA_031359515.1 Acidobacteriota bacterium
GCGCATGCTGGGCGGTTCACCGGGCATACGCCCGCCGCGCTCTGCGCCGTCCACGATCTTGTAGCCCTGTGGCGCTTGGAAAAGTTCGGGCGACGGCTCGCCGCGCAGGATGTTCGTTAAGCGGAAATCGGTCACGCCGAAGCGCGGATCGTTGTGCTTCATCAGCACGATCATCTGCAACTCAGGCGAGTACCATTCTTCGTGCGTGATGACGAGCGGCTGCTCGTTGTCAAACTCGCCCGCCGGGATCGTCAACGTCGTGCGTGTGCCGTTGGCTTGCACGCCTTCGATGATTTGCGCCTCCAATTGCTCCTTCTGTGGTTGCGTTAGCGGCGGCGCGTTGTCGCCTTCGGCCATGCGGCGATGCGCCGCGCTCGTCGGCATCAACACGCTCATAGGCGACGTGCCGAGTGCGCGTTGACGCGCTTCCATCAGACCGGGCGGCAGGTGTTGCCGGCGCGCGATGCCCGTCTGTGTCTCGATAGTGTAGTTGACCGAGCCAACCGGATCGTTGATGACGATCAAGCGCGGCGGTTCGCCGTCGGGCGCGAGCGTGGTCGGGCCGCGCGTCAACAGATGCTCGCGGCGCGTGCGCCCCACGCCGTCGCGGAAGAGACGCGCGGCGGATTTACGGCTCATGCGGTTGCCGTCGCCGAGCGTCTGCACGTGCTCGGTCGTCGAGTCGGCCGTGAAGGGCGCACCCTTGACTAAGTTGCGGTCGAAGTTCGCGTCCGGCGTGATGAAACTGAGCGTCTGTATCCCGCCGCTACCGCCGATGAGCGGCACGGGCGTTTCCGCGACCGGCGTGGGCAACTCGACTTGCATGCGCGATGAACTCGCGTCATGCGTCGGGCGCTTCGATGGAATGGCCTGTGCTGGTGGCGGGCCCTGTGCCGGCCGACCGCTCTGCGGATAAATGTTGCCGCTGCCAAGCAAGCCAAGCAGCAACACGCTAAATATGCTGCGCCACGTTGCGCGCGGGATTCTAATGCTGTGCATCGAGGTAGTTCCTTTCAGCCGCCAATAAAGCTCATCGTGCGCGCGGGCTGGCGGAAGCCCGGCTCGTTGATGTAGTGGCGCGGCTCTTTCTTCAGCACGACGCTTTCGATGTAAGCAATGATCTCCGCCCGTGTTGCGCCGCTGCGGATACAATCGCGCAGGCTATGCTCGACGGTCGAGAAGAGACAGGTTCTGATCTGCCCGTCGGCGGTCAAGCGTATGCGCGAGCATGCGCCGCAAAACGGTTCGGTGACGGGTGCGATGATGCCGATCTCGCCGGGCGCGCCGTCGGCAAATAACCAACGCGAAGAAGTCTCCGCGCCGCGCGCGACGGGGGCAGGCACGAGCGGAAAACGTTCTTCGATCCGCGCACGAATCTCACGCCCCGATACGACCGACGCGCGCGCCCATTCGTGCCCGGAATCGAGCGGCATGAACTCGATGAAGCGCATCGCCAGCGCATGCTCGCGCGCGAACGCGGCGAAGTCCGCGACCTCCGTCTCGTTATAATCGCGCACGATGACGGCGTTGATCTTGATCGGCGTCAATCCCGCGCGCTCGGCCGCCGCGATACCGGCCAGCACGCGGTCTAGCACATCAACGCCGGTCATCTTTTGAAACACTTCGCGTTTGAGACTATCGAGACTGATGGTGACGCGGTCGAGACCGGCGTCCTTTAACGCTTGCGCGCGGTCGGGCAGAAAATAGCCGTTGGTGGTGAGCGCGAGATCGCGCAGGCCTTTGGTTTTAAGCGCGGCGAGTTTGCTGATCAGCGTCTCGATGTCGCGGCGCAGCATCGGTTCGCCACCAGTCAGGCGCAATTTCTCGATGCCGAGCTCAACAAAAATATCGCAGACATGCTCGATCTCTTCATACGTCAGCGTCTGCTCCTTCGGCCCCATCGGCGGCTCGCCGTGCGGCAGACAATAGAAGCAACGGAAGTTGCAGCGATCCGTCAGCGACACGCGCAAGTCGCGGATTTGACGGCCGTATGAATCCTGGAGGACAGTGTTCACAGTTATCATTTAAAATAGATGCCTGTCAGCAGGCGACAGGCGCTAACAACCAAAGGCTAATGATACGCTGCTTGGATGCGCGTTCCAAGTCGCCATTATAGCGGCGCGCATATAAGCGAAACGACGCGCCCCGGCACAAGCGCGCGGTTTATTTGATGCTGTATTTGACTACATCTTTGCCGCCGAGGAAGCCTTTGCTGGTGGAGCGGACGACGAGACCGGCATGCTCCAACTCGAAGTAGGCGCGTTGAATCTCGCCGCGATCAACGCCGAGTTGTTGCGCGAGCGTGGCGGGCGTAGGGAGCGGCGTGCCAGCGGCGAGTTGCTGCTCGCGTATGCGCGTTTCGATCTGAGCTCGCACTTGCATGTAAACAGGCCCCTCGGACAACGGTTGCAGTTCAATATCCAATGCTCGTCTCCCCGCGCTGAGTTTAGAGTTGCAGCTTAGAACAATTTTTGGTTGTGTGTAAGGTGCGAAGAGAACTCCCCGCAGAGAGGCGCAGAGTTGCAGCGGAGAAGCGCAAAGAACATCTCTCTCTGCGCTCCTCCGCGCTTATCTCTGCGCCTCTGCGGTTAAACTGACGCGCCCCACACGCAACTAAAATTCACCTTTCAACGCAGCACCTGTTCGAGCGTTGACGGATCATCGAGCAGCAGCCATTCGCCGACGGAGAGCGGCAGGCTGCCTTGCTTGAGCAGATCATCATGGAACTGACCTAAGCGGAACTGCGCGCCTTGCTTGTCGCGGTACTTGCCGAGCAGACGCATGATCTGCCATTTGCCGACGATGTAGGTGATCTTCTGCGTTGGGCTTGACGCCGCGCCGGCCGCTTCGCCGGTCGCCGCTTCGCGATCAAGCCCGCCCGCTTCCATGAAATAGTTGACGGCCTCGTCGAATGTCCACTTGCCCGTGTGCAGGTTTACGTCCACGCCGATGCGCGCGGAGCGATAGCGCGAGAGGCGTAGAATTTGCCCTTGCGCGGCCGAATTGGCCGGGTAGAGACCTGTACGCATGAGCATCTCTTCGCCGTAGAGTGCCCAGCCTTCGACGAGCACGCCGTCGCCGTGCTGGCGGCGTATCTCGTTCTTGAGATGATTCGCAATCGAGATTTGCAGGAAGTGGCCGGGAATGCCTTCGTGGCCCAAAAGCGGGCGCGGATCCTCTATCGCCGCGCGAATATAAAAGTTTTTAGACTGTGGGTTGTAAGTAGGAATGAAATAAAAGCCGCTGTCATCCTTGTCATAAACGCCAGGAGGATTCATGAAGCCGCCGGGACTGGTTGGCTTGAATGCTTCGGGAAGCTGGCGAATTTCAAAGCGGCCGAGGTAAGAAGGCATGGTGACCAGGCGATTGGACTTCA
>JANMAD010000182.1:0-8327 GCA_031359515.1 Acidobacteriota bacterium
TTGGCTTTGACGACCTCGTTGAAGTCTGTTTTCAGCAACGCCATCGCGTAGGATTTTATGTCTAGACCGACGAACGAGAAGGGGCTTTCACCGGCGAACTTGTGCAGATACCACTGGATGAACATGTAATCGAAGACGACCGGATAAGCGACGAAGACGGGCTGACCCGGAAGCTGTTTGAGCCACGCGACGTAGTCCTTCATGGCATCTGCGGGTTGTTGCAAGTCTGTGTGGCACGCGGCCCAAGCGGCCGGCTGCGTCGCCCACCAGCGCATCGTTTCCGGGTGTCCGCTCGCGCCGGGCAGCGTGGCCAAATTTACTGAGAATGTGCCGAGCAATGTCTTGTCCGCGCGGTAAGCGGCGGAGGCGAAGCTGAGCATCGAGTGCGGGCCGGGGATGGGGCCGTCGGTCACAACGTCGGTGCTGACGTAGATTTCAGTCGTCATAAATTTACCTGAAAGCATTTAACCAGAGTGAGCGCAAAACTAAGGCCGCAAAGTGCGCTGGAAAAATCTTCGCGTCCTTTGCGGCCCGTTGTTGCTACTTTACGCTTTGCACAAGTGCGCACGCCAAAACGCTCCGCCGCGTTAAGCGTCCGGCGTCGCTTTCTTCACGCGCGGCGCACTCTTCTTCGTTGCCGCCTTTGGCTCTTTAGCCGTCGTTCCGGCGCGCGTGCGTTTGGCTGCGCTTGGTTTGTCAGTCGTTTCAGTCACTCTACTGACTAACTCCGAGACGGCATCGGCCGCGCTGCTGAGCAAATCGCTTGCGCCGGCCGCGATGTCGCCGGGGATATCGCGCACCGGCTGCGGGATGATCGTGCGCGCCGCTTGTTCAGCGGCTGAGGCGACAGCCGCGAGCGCCTGTTGCGGTTCGTTGATGGGCTGCGGGTTGAGCAGCGCGTCCCAGCGATAGCGCGGCGCGGGTTGGGCTTCGGCCAGCCGCTTGAAGACGAGATCGACCACGCCGTTCGTCACCCAGTTGTGATAGAACTCGCCGACCGATACCAACTCCGCGTCCGGCGCGGGGTTCATAAAATCAATCGCGTAGGGCACGCCGTCCTTGATGGCGAACTCGACGGTGTTGAGATCGTAGCCGAGCGCGCGGCAAAGCGTGCGCACATCGGCGGCGACACGCTCTGCGAGTTCCGGCGCGAGGTAATGCGGATCGTTGATGTACTGCTCGCCCGACAGATAAGGTTTGCGCGGGTCGTAGGGCATGATCATGACCTCTTCCTGCCCGATGCAATAGCAGCGCACGAACTGATCGAAGTTGATGAACTCCTGCAAGGTCATGCAGAGCGTGCCGGTCGTATCGTAGACGCGCCAGAGGTCTTCGAGCGAATCCACGCGCGAGACGTTCTTCCAACCGCCGCCGTCGAACGGCTTGATGATTGCCGGCAGGCCGACGTAATCAACTACGCCCTGCCAGTCGAGCGGGAATTCGAGGTTGCGTAAGGATTCGCTCGTGATGCCTTCGATGTAGTCCTTCTGCGGCAATAGCACGGTGCGCGGGACGGCGACGCCCAGCTTGGTGGCGAGCGAATAGTTGAAAAACTTGTCGTCCGCCGACCACCAGAACGGATTGTTGATGATGTATGTGCCTTCGAGCGCGACCCGCTTGAGGAAGCCGCGATAGAAGGGCACTTCATGCGAGATGCGATCAATGATGATGTCGTAGTGGCGCGGCTCGTCGAGCCGGACGCCACCGAGTTTGACAAACTCGGCCACGACCTCGCCCTGTCCGCGCTCGTTGATCCGTTCAATCAATGCTGCCGGAAACGTCTTCTCGCGCCCGACAAGGATGCCTACTCTTTTCACTGCGTTCAACTTCCTTTCAAGATTAATCAAAGGTGACCGGTCAATCACGGATAGCTCGAACCCTGCTGGTTACAATTCACAGGCAACGATTTACTGCGCTATGAAAACGGAGCAATCTACCTGTCTCGCGCCGGGATGTCAATGTGCGGCGGGCATCCACGAACGGCAGTTCAGGCATCAATTGAGAGCGCAAACCGTCGGGTAGCAGCAGCCTTCGGGCCGGGCGCACCTGTGCTACAATCCCCGACACTGAGACCTGTGCCCGCCCTCCCTGCTGCGACGGCGGGCGCTTAAGAAGAACGATTTATAAGGAGACCCGATTCGTGAGCCGACGTTTCAACGTCCTGTCCGCCGTTGCGCCGCTCGTCCTGTTGGCGAGCCTCGTCCAATGCCTACAGGCGCAAACCAATCCGAACGCGCCGAACGCGCCGACCACGCCGCCCGCCAAGACGCTCGGCCGGGTGGAAAAAGAGGACATCCCGAAAGAAGAGAAGAAGACGCAACCGAAATTCGATAGAAATAATTTTACCCCGACGGCCGATCAGGTCGCCGAGTACGTTATCTTGGCCACTGGGTCGCGCAACGTGCTCAAACAGATTCGGCGTAATGGTGTCGAGCGCGGCCAGGTGACGCGCGTCGGCACTGAAGGGCGCATCGAGGCGGTGACCTACGAGCAACGGTTCGTGCAGGGCGAAACGGCCGACAAGGATAAGATTCGGCTTGACCAGAAGACGCCCGCGAACGAATTTGCACTGGTCTATAACGGGGGGCAGGTTTGGGGCGTCATCAACGGCACATCCTTCGCGCCGCGACAGGAGACTACAGCCGGTTTCCTCATGCAGGCTCGGCACGGTCTCGATGCGTTGCTCCGTTATAAAGAGAACGGCTCAACCATCACCTTCGTCAGCAAAGACAAGCAGAAAAATATTGACCTCTGGCTCCTCGATCTCACAGACAAAGAGAAACACACCACGCGCTACTATGTCAGTTCCCGCACGGGCCACGTGCTTGCGCTCGAATTCGAGGAGACGCCGCCCGGCGCAGATTTGCCCGTCAAGTACCGGCGCACGTTCCACGATTACCGCATCACACAGAGTACGCTCGTGCCCTATCGCACCGTACTCTATGCCAACGACAAGCAGACCGAAGAGATGCGTATCCTGACCGTCACCTACGGCGTCAAAATGGACGACTCATATTTTCAGAACCCACAAGCGGCCACCGCGAACTGAAACTTCGTTTTAGCCCGCGCGTTACCATCTACGTCACACAACAGGGCTGAGCCGCACGGCTCAGCCCTGTTGTGTGCGCGCAGTGAGGTCAGTACCGCCTGCGGTAGCGGGCGGGTCGTAGCTACGGCAGCACCCCCGCCCGCTACCGCAGGCGGGTGCTGACACGCGGTAACGCTCTATTGCAATAGTTCCTTAAACTGCGGGTCTTCACGTAGCGCGGCCCAGGTGGGATCGGCGGCGAACCACGCGCGCTGTTCATTGCCGAGTGCGAGGGCGCGGCCTAGCCAATGCAGCGCGTCGGCGTGTGTGCCCGCGAGCGCGTAAGCGGAGGCGAGCCAGTAAGCCGCGTCCGGGTCGGCGTCAGCGTTCTTGCGCACCTGCTCAGTTAATTCTGCCCGCGCCGCCTCCTGTTCGCCTTGCGCGCTCAGACACATGGCGAGGATCGGGCGCACGCCATGCATGTTCGGATGCGCGGCGAGCAGTGCGCGCATCAATTCGATAGCTGGCGCGGGCGTGCCCGCATAGAAATGTGCGAGCGCGCTGGCGGTCTGCATCAGCGGGCTGTCGGGCGCGTTTGCGCGGGCCTGCTCAAGCTCGCGCTGCGCCTCTTCCGTGTGTTGTTGCGCGAGTTTGATGAGCGCGCGATGATAGCTGGCCACGACGTGCGCCGCCGGGTCGAGTCGTGTGAGCCGTTCGAGACTGCGCAGGGCGCGTTCGTATTCGCCGTTCAGCCGGTGCAAGACGGCCTTGACGAAATAGACGACCGCCTCGTGTGCCGCTAGCTGTTCATAGCGCGCCACCTCTGCCCGCGCTTTCTGTTTCTCACCGCGCCAGAGATAGACGAACACCAGCAACATGCGCGCTTCGACGATCTGCGGGTCGAGCGCCAGCGCTTGGTTGAACGCGGCCTCGGCGCGCTCGTAATCGTCGCCGCCGCCATAGCCTTTGAAGACGCGGTTGACATAGCACGCGCCCAGCCCGTCGTGCGCCAGCGCGAACGACGGATCGAGGGCGACGGCACGCTCGAAATGCGCGATAGCGGCATCGCAGTCGGCGGGCGCAAGCGTGCGGAAGATGAAACGGCCGAAGAGATCGCGCCCGCGCAAGTACTCTTCATAGGCGGCGGCGCTGCCGGTCGCGGGCTGCGCCAGATCAGCCTGCTCGTCCTGACTCAACTCCAAACGCAAACCGTCCACGATGCGCTGCGCGATCATGTCTTGCAGGGCAATGATGTCGGCGGCGGCGGCGTCAATGCGATCACTCCACAGCAGATCGCCGGACTGTACGTCGAGCAGTTGCGCCGTCACGCGCAGACGGTCGCCCGCGCGCAGGAAACTCGCGGCCAGCACCGCGCTCACGTCCAACTCGCGCCCGGCTTCGCGCGGGTCATGCTCCGCGCCCTGATAGCGTGCGATGACGGAGCTGGGGCGCACCGTCAGTGAGCGCACACGGGCCAGTTCCGTGATCACCGCGTCGGCAAGCGCGAACTCATAAAAACTTACGGCCGGGTCGTTGCTCAGGTTTCTGAACGGCAAGATCGCGAGACTCTTTTTCTGCGCGCCGCCAATGCTCGTCGGGGTCACGTGGACATCCTGTGATGAATGCGAAGTGGTGAGCGATGCTGAAGAGTGCGTATCCATGCTGCTGAAGCCGCGCTTCAACCAACGCACGGCGCGAGAGACGGGGTTCGCGCCGCCAAGATGGCGTGGCGCGGAAGCATGCGCGTCATCGCCGGAAAGGGTCGTGCCGCCGCCGATCACTTCGTTTAAGACAGCGCGCAGATCGTCGCGCAACTCGGTGACGGTCTGATAGCGTTCGCGCGGTTCTTTGGCGAGCGCGCGGTCGAGTATTGCTTGCAAGCGCGGGGGCGTGGCTTCGGGGCGCGCGAGCGCGAGCGGCTTGGGCGCACCGTGCAACACTGCATGGCGCACGTCAACCGCCGTCTTGCCTTGAAAGGGCCAGATGCCGGTGAGCATTTCGTAGAGCAAGACGCCGGTCGAGAAAATGTCGGCGCGATGATCCACGCGGTCGCCGCGCGCTTGCTCCGGCGCGGCATAGGTGGCCGTGCCGTAGGGCACGCCCACCTCGGTCAAATCTATCCGATGAGTTTTATCAACCCGCGCCGCATCTTCGTCGAGCAGTTTGGCGAGACCGAAGTCCAACACCTTGACCTGTCCGGTGTCGGTCACCATCACGTTGCCCGCTTTGATGTCGCGGTGAATGATGCCGCGCGCGTGCGCCGCCGCCAGCGCGTCGGCGACCTGGATGGCGATGGCTAAGGCGCTGCGCAGTTCGAGCGGGCGACCGTTGACGAGTTGGCGCACGTTGCGCCCGGCCACGTACTGCATGGCGATGAAGTGCAGCCCGGCCGCTTCGTTGAGATCATAGATCGTGCAGATGTGCGGATGATCGAGCGAAGAGGCAAGCATCGCCTCGCGCTCGAAGCGACGCAGATTAACCTCTTTGCCGGTCAATTCCGGAGGCAAAACTTTGATGACGACGGTGCGGCCGAGTTTCGTGTTGACGGCTTTATAAACCGCGCCCTGCCCGCCCTCGCCGAGTTTTTCGGTTATGCGGTAGTTAAGCAGCGTTGAGCCGATTAGAGTTGACATCGCAATCGGCCGCCAAGATAACGCTTTCGGGCGCGCTTGCCTAGCCCATTTGAAAGATTTAACGCGAAGTTATGGACGACTTAAAACTTCTGTGTTAGTATCCCCGCCGCTTCGAACTATCTGGGTGTCAAATTTCCCGAAACGCTGTCCCACGGTTTTTCATCCTTGATTTACCTGTGCGGTCAAGTCTTCTGTACCGACCGCCATACCTTAGGCTTTTGCTCTCTGACATCAGGCTGAAAGTAGGTCTGCCAGCGCACCCCCTGCGCTTGAAGTAAAGAGACTCAGGGGCTTGCGCGTCCACCTGCTGCAATACTGCCAGCGCCGCACCGCCCGCCACATACCACGGCGGCAACGGGGCGGCCAAACAAATTCAGTAAGGAGTCGAATCACATTATGGAAGCGACCGCCGCGACCCCCGCGCCAGCAAATATCGAAAATCTCTCTGTCAACACCATCCGCACGCTCTCGATGGATGCCGTGCAAGCCGCCAACTCCGGGCATCCGGGCACACCGATGGCCATGGCCCCGGTCGCCTATCTGCTCTGGAACGAGATCATGCGCTTCGATCCGGACGATCCCATTTGGCCGAACCGCGACCGCTTCGTCCTCTCGATGGGGCACGCCTCGATGCTGCTCTATTCGATGCTGCATCTGACCGGCGTCAAAGCGGTCAATGCGGAGTACGAGATGCCGGGCAATCCTTCGGTCACGCTCGACGACATCAAAAACTTCCGCCAACTCGACAGCCGTTGTCCCGGTCATCCGGAATACCGTTGGACATCCGGCATCGAGACGACGACCGGGCCGTTGGGGCAGGGCATCGCGACGAGCGTCGGCATGGCCATCGCTTCCAAGTGGCAAGCGGCTTACTTCAACAAGCCGGGCCACGAGATGTTCAACTTCAACGTCTATGCGCTCTGCGGCGACGGCTGCATGATGGAAGGCATCTCGCACGAAGCCGCCAGCATAGCCGGCCACTTGAAGCTCGACAATCTCTGCTGGATTTACGACAACAACAAGATCACGATTGAAGGCAACACCTCTTGGGCGTTTTCGGAAGACGTGGCCACGCGCTTTATCGGCTACGGCTGGAACGTGACGCGCGTCGGCGACGCCAACGACTTGGACATGCTGCGTCGCGCCTTCGACGTGGCGCGCAAAGAGAACTCCCGCCCGACGCTCGTCATCGTGGACAGTCACATCGCGTGGGGCGCGCCTAATAAGCAGGACACGCACGCCGCGCACGGCGAGCCGCTCGGCGAAGAAGAGATTCGCCTAACCAAACGCGCTTACGGTTGGCCCGAAGACGCCAAGTTCCTCGTGCCCGACGGCGTGTACGATAATTTTAAGAATGGCATCGGCGCACGCGGCAAAAAAGCCCGCGACGAGTGGTTTGCCAAAGTGGAAGAGTACAAAAAGGACAATGCCGACCTCGCCGACCAACTCGTCAAGATGCAGAAGCGCGAGTTGCCCGATGGGTGGGACAAAGACATTCCCGTCTTCCCGCCCGACGCGAAGGGCTTTGCCGGGCGTGATGCTTCGGCTAAGGTGCTGAACGCGATTGCGCCGAATGTGCCGTGGCTCATCGGCGGCTCGGCCGATCTTGCGCCTTCAACGAAGACGCGCTTGACCTTTGACGGCGCGGGCGATTTCACCGCCGATAACCGCGCGGGTCGCAACTTCCACTTCGGCATCCGCGAGCACGAGATGTCCGCGATCCTGAACGGTCTCGCGCTCTCCAAGATTCGCCCATACGGTTCGGGCTTCATGATCTTCTCCGACTACGCACGCGCCGGCACACGCCTCGGCGCGATCATGGAAATCCCGACCATACACATTTTCACGCACGACTCCATCGGTGTCGGCGAAGACGGCCCCACGCATCAGCCCATCGAACAACTCGCTTCGATGCGCGCGATACCCGGTCTCATCGTCCTGCGCCCCGGCGATCCGAACGAGGTCGCCCAAGCGTGGCGCGTGATCATGAAGTTGAGGCACGAGCCGGTTGTTTTGGTTCTAAGTCGTCAGGCGATGCCGACGCTCGACCGCACGAAGTACGCGAGCGCGGAAGGTGTCGCGCGCGGCGGTTACGTCCTAGCCGATTCAACCAACGGCGGGCAGCCCGATGTCATCTTGCTCGGCACTGGCACGGAGGTCGGCTTGTGTGTCGAGGCTTACGAGCAACTCGTCGGCGAAGGCGTAAAGGCGCGCGTCGTCAGCCTGCCATCGTGGGAACTCTTCGAGCATCAGGACGAGGCGTACCGCGAGAGCGTCATTCCGTCGGCGGTGCGCGCCCGCGTCGCCGTCGAACAGGCTGGCACGTTCGGCTGGCGGCGTTACGTCAACAGCAACGACGCCATCATCGCCATGAAGACCTTCGGCGCGTCCGCCCCGCTCAAAGAATTGACCAAGAAGTTCGGCTTCACGCTCGAAAATGTGGTCGCAACGGCCAAGCGCGAAATCGAAAAGTTCAAGAGCTAAGAGTCATATATTGACGGCAGATGAAAGCTATCGCTAAGTTAGCCGACAGTTTTCATCTGCCATCTCCAACCGAGGAGTGAAACAATGAGTAATCCCCTAGTCGAAATTATGAAGACGGGCCAGTCCATCTGGTACGACAATATCCGCCGTGCGATGCTGACGAGCGGCGATCTGGCGACGAA
>JANMAD010000197.1:0-2095 GCA_031359515.1 Acidobacteriota bacterium
CGCATCCGAACGTCTGATCGTCGAGCGCATACGCAGTTATTACCCGCGCCACGCGATTCTCGCCGAAGAGTCGGGCGCGTCGGTGCGCGACGCGCAGACGAACGATTACAAGTGGATCATCGATCCGCTCGACGGCACGACTAACTACGCACATGGTTATCCATGCTTCTGCGTCTCCATCGGTCTCGCTTATAAAGAAGAACTGATCGCCGGTGTCGTCTATGATCCGAGCCGCGACGAATTGTTTGCGGCCGAGCGCGGCGCGGGCGCGACGTTGAACGGGCGCGCGATCCACGTCTCGCAGGTTGAAGACTTGAACCGCGCGCTGCTCTGCACCGGCTTCCCCTACGACGTGCGCGAGCGCGGCGACTTCGCGCGCCACTTCCACAATTTCATCATGCACTCACAGGGCGTCCGGCGCGACGGCGCGGCCGCGCTCGATCTCGCTTACGTCGCCTGCGGCCGCTTTGAAGGTTTTTGGGAAGAGGGCTTGCAGCCGTGGGACGTGGCCGCAGCAAGCGTCATCATCACGGAAGCGGGCGGGCGCGTGTCGCGTTATGACGGCTCGCCCGCCAACATCTACGCCCCGCCCATCATGGCCAGCAACAGCCTCGTCCACGACGCGATGATGCGCGTGCTGTCGCTCTGAAGCGTTTGTTTGACATCACAACAGCGCGCCGCTAGATTACGCGCGGCGTGTCTCTCCCGATAGTTGATCAATCCCGTCATTCCCAGGCAAGGACATTTCATCATGCTCAGAAAGTTTATGCTCCTGCGGCTTGCGCCGCGTGGCGTGTGCGCTATGGCGCAGGCGTTATGCCTGTGTGCGACACTCGGCCTACCAAGCGCGAGCTACGCGCAACAGGGCAACGGACGCGGCATAGCATTGCTGACGCAAACGCCGCCGCTGGCACAGACGACACCAACGAGCGCAACCAATGCGACGACAACGACCACGCGGCCCGAGTTGGTCTTGCAAACCGGCTACGCGCTGACCGGCGCGACCCGTCTGACTTATAGCCCTGACGGTAAATTGCTGGCGACGACAACGATCAATAGTAATCAGGTCAAATTGTGGGACATCGCGACGGGGCGCGAGTTGCGCACGCTGGCCATCGGCGGCGGCAGCGGCGGCGGATTCTTAGGCGGGCAACTGGCGGGCGTCTCCGCCGTCGCCTTCAGCCGTGACGGGCGTCTGCTCGCGGCCGGCGGGCGCGACAACGCCGTCACCGTCTGGGACACAAGCAACGGGCGCACGCGCCAGACGCTCATGCCCGGCATGCAGAACGGCTCTCTGCTTGGTGTCATCGCGCTCGTCTTCAACGCGGATGCGCGCGAACTGGTCGCGTTCAGCGACGCCGTGCGCACGTGGGACGTGACGAGCGGCCGGGTGTTGCGCGAGACGCCGCTCGATCTGGCGAGCCTGCAAGGCTTCGCCTTTGGCGGCGATCTCGCGCTCAGCGCCGACGGCCGCCAGTTGGCCTTACTGACCGGTCTTAACCAACAGCAAGCGGTTAAGCTGTACGACCTGACAAGCGGGCGCGAAGTGCGCGCCGTCAACGTGCCGGACGACTTTGCGGACTGCCAGCAGACGACGCTCGCGCTCACGCCGGACGCGCGTGTGCTGGGCGCGTGCGTGGCCGGCGATGACAAAGGCACGGGCACGAAGCTCAAGCTGTGGGATTTGAGCGCAGGCAGCAAAGCGCGTGTGCTGGCGGAAGGTAAGCGCGCCGAATTTAGCCTGCTCGGCTTCAGTCCCGGCGGGCGCTGGCTCACGCAGAGCAGCATGCAAACCGTCAAAGTCTATGACGTGGCCACGGGCGTTGAGCGGCAGACGTTCACGGCGGCTAAGCTCGCCGGCCAACCCGACATACCCGGCTTCTATGCCGCATTCACCTTCAGCGCGGACGAAAAATTTTTGGCCGCGTCCGGCGTGGGCGGCGCGATCATCATACGCGAAGTCGAGAGCGGGCGCACGACCCAAACGCTCGCCGGGCATAGCAACTTCGCCTACGGCGTGGCCTTTAGCGCGGACGGCACGCGGCTCGTTTCCGGCGGGCGCACGATCTGGGATTTGACAACCGGGCGCGGCGTA
>JANMAD010000203.1:0-11053 GCA_031359515.1 Acidobacteriota bacterium
CCCGCAGGGGCAGCAGACTGTCGCCCGTATTGGGGTCATTGCCGTTGCCGATCTGCTTATTATTATTAGCCCCCCAAGCCCATACCGTACCGTCAATTTTGACGGCCAAACTGTGTTGCGAACCAGCAGATACGGCCCGGACGTTGCTAAAATTGCCACCATTAGAATCTAAGACTTTCACGGGGAACGCATACAGGTTACTGGGGGGAATGGGGCCGTTGCCCAATTGTCCGCTGGCGGCAATGCCCCAAGCCGAGACTGTGCTGTCAGTTTGGAGCGCTAAGGTGTGCCTACCGCCGCCAACGACATTAACGGCCCCGGTGAGGAAGCCAGTTGAGTCACCATTATCCCGCACACCGCCCGGTGTGAAGGAGCGGAGAGGAGTTCTCCCGTGGCCGAGTTGACCCCCACCATCCGCACCCCAGGACCAGACGATGCCGGGCGTCGTCACGTTGGGGGCGGCAGCCCATTGCACTATCGAGGCACACAGGGCCGTTAAGGTTAAGCTAAGACAGATTAAGGCGGTGCGGGTGAGCTTGCGGGTCATAACGATCTCCTTGAGGTTCTTGGGGCATAAGTTGCAGGGTAGCTACTTGACTGAGTAGCGCTAGTGACAGATGTCCAAGTGAAAGCTTCTAGACCTTACAAAGTCTGAGGAAGACTTTCTCCTTGGTTTTTCCAATGCGCAGATATCAAGCCTAAGCTCATAAGCAGATGTGGGCTATATGGGAAGGTGTGCCTCGACAAATGCACAATTGATGAGCGAGGCGGCAAGCCTGAAACGCGCTAAGGAGCCGACATGGTATCTGCATAAATTAGAGCTGTCAAGCAGTTTTTCAAATCAGTAGTGTCCTAAATTTGAAAATCTTAGCCCGATAAATGTTGACCTCTTTTTTCAAACTAGGACACGACCTTCAAATCGGTAATGGGCCATTTTCAACGTGCAACAGACGAAGAAAGTTTCCGCCAGAATATGGGGCATCCCAGCTAACTGGGGAGCCATTGCGTGTAGCTATAACAGGCGCAAAGAAACCACCGCGCCTGCCTTTATCTACTAACGCCCCGAACAGATATGAGAACTATCAAGCGGGGCGAAGATTGCACGCGCTCTTGCATTTTGTTGCATTAAGCGAGGACGTATGCGCCAAGCAGGGGTGTCCTGCGGTTGAGTCCGACTGTTTGCTGAACATTGTAAATGACCCACCACCCAATCAGACGCTAACTAGCAACTCGGGTTAACTAATGCGTGCCTATTGTGCCGCGCCGAACCGCAGACGGTACTCCTGCGAGTTCATAAAGCCATTAACCATTGAGCGGAAGTCGGTCGGGTGTGTGTTCAGATAATTCAACCACGCATTGTAGCCGCCATCTTCCGGCGTGCGGCGCAGGTAGCCGTAGTATTGCATGGCCACGAACGCGCGGTTGAACTCCTGCGCGTTCGTGACCGGATGCTCGACGATGGCGCGCACGATCTCTGCGCGCGTCTTGGTGCGCGTTTGCAGATCATTAATGAGTGAGTCGCGCGTGACCGCGCCGCTCAGCGTGACGCCTGCGGTTTGCAGTAGTTTATCAACGAAGGCGGCCGGCGACAGACTGTCCGGATATGCCTGTCTGAACTGCGGGCGCTCGACCCATGCGTTGGTGAAGGCGAACCGGCGCGCGATCACCTCGCTCTCTGTCGCGCCCGTCACGCGCCGCATGTCCGGGATGATCTCGTCATAAGCGGGCAGCCGCCCGTAAGAAACTTTATAGAACTTGTAAACGAAGTAGCCCTTCAACTGAAACTCCGGCGAGCCGAAGAACGACGCTGAGACGTTGATGCGGTCGCAACCAGCCGACGCGCTATTCGGATCGGTGTTGTTCACGTCCGGGCAACGATTCAACACGCCCGACCACGGCTCGCCCTGTTCCGGTTCGCGCGAGAGGAAATCGAGATATTGCATCCGTACGAAGAACGGCGTCTCGAAGATCGGGTTCGGGGGCGCGCCGAAGTCGTTGTCGAAGATGCGTACGCTGGCTGTCGTGCGCGCCCCTAGCGTGCCGCTGTTCGGATTGTCGAGGCGGATTTGAAACTCTTCCGTGCCTTCCGTATGGCGGTCGTCTATGAGGGGAATGGTGAACGTCTTGTCAGTCTCGCCGGGCGCGAAGGTGAGCGTGTCGAGCGTGGTTGCGTAATCACAACGCGCGTAAGCCGAGCCAATGCCGCCTGTCGAGTTGGGCGCGTCGCAGCGCACGTCGGCCGCAGCGTCCACGGTCGAGTATTCGACCGACGCGGGGCCGCTCGTGTTACCACTGCGCGTGACGCGGACGGTCGCGCGCCCTTCGCTCTCCATCGCGATGAAAACCGGCAGGGCATACTGGATCGTTGACTGCGGCGTGACGAGCGGATAGTAAGCGAGCGCGCGGAATTGATCGGCGATCAGGGTATGCCCCGTGCTGTTCGGGTGAATGCCATCTCCGGCCAGTAAGCCCCTATCGCCCGCATCTTGATCGCCATTGATGCCGTTGAAAGCGTGATAGACCTGCGCGCAGGCAATGTGATTGCTGAACGATGTATCGAAGATATAGCGATTGATGTCGTCCAGATAAGGCTTGAGCGTAGTGAATACGCCGAACGCCTTCTCCTGATTGACTGCCGGATTGTAGATGTCCATCGAGCGGATGACGGTGTTGCTCGTGCTGCGCAAGGTGAGTAGTTGCGCGATGATTGCGCTCCAATTCGCCTTGAAGTTGACGACGGTGCTACGGAGGCAGTCTTGATTATCCGCGCCGCCGCACGCGCCGTTCTGGAATTTACTGAGCGCATTCAGCAGATCGTTGCCGCCGATATCGAGCGTGATGACTTGCGAGTTGGCGAGTTGCGTGCGCAAGTTGTTGTCGTTCCTGAGCGCGACCAGCAGATCGTCGCTTGTCCAACCGGGCACGCCCGTGTTGGTGAGCGTGATGGTGACGCCGGGGTTATCTGCCTGCGCGTTGGTCTGATAGCGATGCGTGTAGCCGCCGGCTTCAAAGTCATAGAGACCGTAAGCGAGCGAGTCGCCGAGCGCGGTGTATTGCCAGGCGGTTGTCGTCTGCGCCTGCGCGGTTAGCGATGCGAGCAGGCAGAGGCAGAGCACGAAGGCGAAGGGGTGTGGGTGTATAACTTTCATGGCTTCTTTTGCTTGTGATTGACCGTCCGAGGCGCGACGGGTTGAGTCTTAAATTATTAATCAGGGCACGCGACTTTGAACGGCACTTTTGATGCGCGCGTAACGCACTCTGTTGTCCTACTGCGCGCCTGCTTGGTCTCGCGTGGCGCTCTGTTAAGCACGTCAAAATTGTGCAGGGCAAACTGCATGCCGGGTCAGACGATAGTTAACAGGCAGGCGCGGTGGGCTGATACGAATTGAGCGGCGCAGAAAAAATCAGCCAACTGTCAGCCGAAGAATTAGCGGCTGGTCGCCAAGCGAGCGCGACTTGGGCGGGGAGCGTGGGTCGTGCCTATGCCGCCGCCCACGCTGGCGATTGGTTTTGCCTTTTGCGTCTGCGTTGGGGCATAATAGCGCCGTCAGTTCCTCTCTCGCGCATCAACGGTGATGCGCCCCGCGCAAGGTAGTGCAGTGTGAGCGGCGGCGTCAGGATAGTTCGAGAGCAGGTTCGTTTGTTAACTGGTAGAAGCTGCTCGTCAGAGAGCGTCCGAGTCCGCGACTTCGCTGCCACCGTCCGCCGAAGCCCATAGTATTCGAGCTTCTCTTTACGCTCCCAATGGGGGAGAGGATTCCGTCCGCTATGACCATCAGACTTTTCGTCGGTAACCTCAATTTCAAAACCACCGGTGAGGACTTGCAGGAACTCTTCGGCCAGATGGGCGAAGTGCAGTCCGCTTCGGTCGTGACCGACCGCGAGACCGGCCGCTCGCGCGGCTTCGGCTTCGTGGAAATGGCGTCGCAGGAAGAGGGCCAAAAGGCCATCGAACAATTCAACGGCAAAGACTTCAACGGCCGTAACCTGACCGTGAACGAGGCGCGACCGCGTGAAGAGCGCGGCGGCTTTGGCGGCGGCGGTAATCGCGGTGGCGGCGGCGGTGGTCGTGGCGGCTACGGCGGCGGTGGCGGTGGCGGCAATCGCGGCGGCGGTGGCGGCTACGGCGGCGGCGGCGGTGGCGGCGGCGGCAATCGCGAGCCGCGCTGGTAGTCCGCTTTGCGGTCAAACAGCAGTTGCATTGACGAGCACGCACCCCGGCGGTGCGCAAGGGCCGCCGGGGTGACGGGTTACTAGCCTGTCGTTCGCCGCTTGACCTTTGGACGCGGTTTAGTTAAACAAGTAAGGCAAACGAGAGCGCACAGGCTGGGCGAGCTAAGCGCATCAGACTTTAAGATTTTGATCAGGAGAGCAGATGGCAACAGTTACGATTAATTCCGGTGAATCAATTGAGAGCGCGCTGCGCCGCTTCAAGCGCAAGGTGATGACCGAAGAGATCATCAAGGACGCGAAGAAGCACGCCTTCTTCATGTCGAAAGGGCAGAAAGCGAAATTGAAATCCGCGCTGGCCCGTAAGCGCAATAAGAAGAAACGGCGGCCGCCGCAACTGCCGCCGCGCAACTAGCCGCCCCCGCTTAACCAAAGCATAAAAGAGAAGCCGACGACCACTCCGTCGCCGGCTTCTCTTTTTGCGTCTACCGCAACCACGAGCGCTCAGTGCTTGCTCTTGCGGCTTGTCCTACTCGTTGCGCCGCGCCGTCCCTTGCTCCGCTTGAACTCGCGCACGCCTTCCTCAACCAGGTTGCGCGCACGCTCGGGCCCGCCGCGTCTGAGCGGTGTGAAGACCTTACCCTTCATTTCGTTGTACGAGACGAAGAAGTGCTCGATCTCCGCGACGAGATTCTCGTGCAACTGACTGAGCGTGCGCACGCCTTTGTGGTTGCGCGCCGTGGTCGCGACGCCAATCAAACGGTCGTTGCGTGTCGTCTCACCCTTTTCAGTCTGCTCGGCCTCGATCACGCCGAGCAAGCGCACCTCGACAAGGCAACCGACGAAGGCCGGTTCGTCCATCAGTACGAGCACGTCGAGCGCGTCGCCGTCGCCGCCCTTAGTTGCAGGCACGAAGCCGAAGTCGAACGGGAAGACCGCGCCCGCCGGCAACACGCCACCCAGTTTGAACAGCCCAAGCTGCTCGTCGTATTTGAACTTATTCCGGCTGCCCTGCGGAGTATCAACGATGACATGCACGGCAGCGCCCTCTGGCTCGAAGGCACTCAGATGATCGAGCCGCGTGCCGGTTGTTGTTTTCCTGCTGACCATTTGTGCGCTCCCAAAGGTTGGTCATGTGTCGCCGCATAGTCTTGAGCGGCCGTGCGGCTCCAAGCTTGAACCTCATAGCCTTGCCTATCGTAACATGAAGTTGTTAGTATCCCGTCCACGTCCGATAGGCGTGCTGGTGTGCCACCGGGTCTTGCAAGCGTCGCTCCTGCTCATGCTTATAGACGGAACAAGACTGCGCTGCCGGGGCCGCACGCCGCGCAGTGCCCCACACTAGGGAAGGCGCAAACGACGCCGTGAGTGCCGACCATCCGCGCTCGTGCGAGCCGGGTGGTTAATAAGCGATCAAAGGTAGATTCAATCCGCGCCGATGAAAGAATGTCCCTCCTGCAATCGCTGCTTTCCTGATCAAAGCGAGCGCTGTCCGACCGACGATGATCTCTTGGTCACGACTTTTCCGGTGCCGCCGGTGCTGGATAGCCGTTATCAATTGCGTCGCCGGTTGGGGCAGGGCGGCATGGGGGCTGTCTACAAAGCGCAGCACATCTTCCTGAAGACGACGCACGCGATCAAGGTTATCCTGCCCGATCTAGTCGGCAACGATCCCGAACTGGCCAAACGCTTCCGGCAGGAAGCGATGGCCGCCGCCGCCATCCGCCATCACAATGTCATTGCCGTGACGGACTATGGCTTGGTTAACGAAACCATGCCGTTCATCGTCATGGAGTTCGTGCAAGGCAAATCGCTGCAAGATGTCCTCAATGAGATCAAGCGCTTCACCTCGCTTCAGGCATTGGAGTTCATGAGCGCGGTCGGGGCCGGGATCGGGGCGGCGCATCGGCGCGGCATCGTGCATCGTGACCTGAAGCCGTTGAACATCATGATCGAAGACGGGTTGCCCGTTGCTGAGGCTGTCAAGGTGCTCGACTTCGGCTTGGCAAAGATCAGGTCGGGCGAACTGCTCGGCTCGTTTGTGGCAGCGAAGACGACCGGCATTATGGGGTCCCCTTTCTACATGGCCCCCGAGCAGTGGTCGGACGAAGAACCGGATCAGCGGGCCGACATTTACAGTCTGGGGATCATCCTCTATCAGATGCTCGCGGGCGACGTGCCTTTCAAAGGCCCTTCGGTGCCCGCGATCATGAAGAAGCATCTGATGGACCCGCCGCCCCGTTTCGCCGAGAAAGGGGTATCCGTCTCAGAGGGCGTCGAGCGCGTCGTGCGCCGCGCACTGGAAAAAGACCCGGACAAGCGGCCACAAACGGCCGGAGAATTTATCAGCGAGTTGCGCGAGGCTGTGACGGCTGACTACGCCGCGCGGCAGCCCGTGCAGGCGGCGGAGGATTTGCAGCCGGAGACCCTGATCTCTCCATATCCGCGCGAGCAACTCGCCGGCACTATTAGCGACCAACAACTCGCAGGCACTAAGGGCACCGATGCCTTTAGTGGCATCAGCGACTCGCAAATGCTACTCGAAGCAGAGCAGCGCGAAGCTGAAGTGCGCCGCCGGCAAGAAGAAGAAGCCGCGCGCTGGCGCGCCGACAAGGAACGGGAGAAGCTGGAGGCGGAAGCCCGCGCGCGGGCCGCGGGAGAAGCTCTGAGGCGTGAGGCCGAAGAGTCGGCGCAACGAGCGGCCGAGGAGGAGCGGCTTAGACAAGAAGCGGAAGCAGCGGCCCGGCGTGCGGAAGAAGAACGAAAGCGCGAGGCGGCAGAGGCGGCACGGCTGGCCGAAGAAGCAGCGGCCCGCCGGGCAGAAGAGGAGCGACAGCAGCGCGAAGCGGAAGAGGTTGCACGGCGAGTTGAAGCGGAGCGGCAGCAGCGTGAGGTTGAAGCGGAGCAACGCCGACAGGCCGAAGCCGAGGCGCGCCGACTGGCAGAAGAAGAGGCGGCGCGCCAGCGCGCTGAAGAAGCGCGCCGACAGGCAGAAGAGGAAGCCCGGCAACGCGCCGAAGCGGAAGCCGCCCGGTTGGCCGAAGAGGAACGCCAGCGCAGAGAACAGGAAGAGGCAGAGCGGCTTGCGGCCGCAGAGGCCGCCCGCTTAGCTGAAGAGCAACGACAGGCCGCAGAGGCCGCGCGCTTGGCCGAGGAGCAGCGGCTGGCCGTAGAGGCCGCACGACAGGCCGAAGCAGAGCGCTTGCGGCAGGAGGCGGAAGCGCGTCAGCGCGCCGAGGAAGAGCAGCGCCGGCAGGCAGAGGAGGCGGCGCGCCGGGCCGAAGAAGAACGGCAGCGTGAAGCTGAAGAGGCCGCGGCCCGCTTGGCCGAGGAGCGCCGCCTGGCGGAAGCAGCGGCCCGGCGCGCCGCGGCCGAACGGCAACAGCGCGAGGAAGCGGAGCGCCGCCAGCAGGAAGAGAAGCCGTTGCGCGAAGCCAAAAAAGCGGCGCGCAAAGCCGAGGCAGAACGGCGCAAACGCGAAGCCGTAGAGGCCGCGCGACAGGCCGAAGAGGCACAACGCAAGCTTGAGGCTGAGGCAGCCGAGCGGCACGCGGCAGAGGAGCGGCAACGCAAGGCCGAAGAAGAAGAAGAACGGCAACGTATAGCCGAGGAGGAGCGTCAGCGCCTCCAAGCGGAGACACGTCGCCAGCAGGCAGAAAAGGCAGCGCGCCAACAGGCTGAGGAACAGGCTGCGCGTAAGCGCGCTGAAGCAGAGCAGCTTCGGCTTGAAGCAGAAGAGTCTGCACGACAAGCCGAAGCGGAGCGGCGGCAGCGTGCTGAAGCAGAGGAGCAGCGCCGGTTGGCCGAAGTCGAGGCGCGCAGACTCGCCGAGGAGGCGGACCGCCAGCGCGCTGAAGCAGAGCGCCAGGAAGAAGAAGCCCGTTCACTAGCAGCAGCGCGTGCGGCTGAAGCGGAACAACAACGGCAGGCGGAACAAGAGCGGGCAGCGCAACTACAGCGCGAAGCGGCTGCGCGTGCGGCTGCTGAAGCAACCGCGCTGATTGAAGTTGCTGCGCAGTCCTCTACAACTGATGCGCCTGAAGCCGATGCTTCGGTTGAACCGCAGCGCGCCGCACAGGAACAACTCGTAGGGACTATCAGCTATCCGCCACCGGTCACGCGTCTGGCTCAGGAGTCGTCACAGCACATGGACGGCATGCTCGCGCAGCAGGCTGGTGCGTTGAGCCAGTCGGCCGGTCTGTCGCCGCAGAGTCAAACTCCTTTTCAAGATTCTGCCGTCATGCCGCCGCGCCGGTCTCCGTTGCCCCTCGTCATCGGCTTGGCCGCCCTGCTCCTCTTCGGCGGCCTCGGCGCGGGCGTCTATCTCTGGTCGCATTCAACCACTCCCGAACCGACTAGTATAAGCGGCGGTGGTAAAACTGACGGGCCCGTTGCGGCAAGGGGGATGGTACCAATCTCCGGTGGTACGTTCCAGATGGGCCGCAATGACGTGGACCCGACATCTAAAGAGCATGGTAATGAGTACCCGGCGCATGCGGTCACGGTCAAGCCTTTCTACATGGACAGGACCGAAGTGACCAATGCCGAGTACGCTCAATTCGTGCATCAGACCGGGCATCCTGTGCCACGCGACGAGACGTTGGGCGATAAGGAAGCGCCATACTGGAAGCCGTGGATGAACGGCGATCCGCCTGTTGGGCAAGAGCAGTGGCCCGTGCGCAACGTCAGTCCATCCGACGCGGAAGCTTTTGCTGGCTGGCTCTCGAAGCGTGATAGCGTCAAATATCGCTTACCCAAGGAAGAGGAGTGGGAGTATGCGGCGCGTAGCGGCGGCGCATACAAACTCTACCCGTGGGGTGATGAGTGGCAGGATAATCGGGCCAACGTAGATGCGACCTTACCCCGGCCGGTCGGCTCTTTTTCACAGGGCGCGTCCAAGGATGGTGTGCTCGACCTGATTGGTAACGTTTGGGAGTGGACATCTTCTACAGCATCCTTCTACCAAGGCAAACTAGTGTCGGAGGACGAACGGCACCAGGTGGTCAAGCGCGGCGGTTCGTACCGCAGCAAGGCGCGTAGCGATGAGGCCATAACCGCGACGTCCCGCGATTGGCTGCCGGCCACAACCAAGAGTCCAACCATTGGCTTCCGCCTCGTCCGTGATGGCTCCTGACGTTTGCTAGCAAATTGGGCGCGCCCTCTGCCGGGTACAAGTTACTTACAACATACGTCTGTGAGTGGTCCTGCACAGCATGGCACTGGTCCAATCTGAATGTATCCCTTCCAAGTTTCCCGCTAGTTGCCAAGGTGCGATGAAATGTTTTGCTAATAATCTTCATTATCATTAAGAGTTGGAGTTACCCGTTGTGAATGTGATTTACTGGTTAAGTGTTAAAGTTCTTGACAATGGATAAGTAGAGCGTCTAAATTCTGCCGTGTCAGAATCAATAACGTAGTCCGCTAGGTTATCATGCAAGTCAAAACTTTTTTCACCGTGATAAGCCTTACTGCTCATGGTGCAGTTTCTTGAATAATCATGCCGCTTAAATTCTGGACACGTTCACTCTGCTCTTTTGCCATTAGTACACTTCCTTAAGAGTCTCCCGGCCGCCGACAGAGACATTTGACAGAGGTTAACGCCTCCCCACAATCGCTCGACGATAAGGGGATGGCTCATCTTCATGGAGGATAACTCAATGCAACCCAGCCCCCGGTTTACCTCGCATTCGGTTCTTTCTATCTTTTTGTCGCTACTCATCTGTCTGTTAGTAATCCCGCCCGCGCCCGCCCAGACCAATACGACCGGCGCGGTGGAAGGCCAAATTCTCGACGATCAGGGCCAGCCTGTGGCCGGGGTGGTGGTGCAGTTCATTAACGAATCAACTCAATTTCAGACCGCGATTAAGACCGACTCGAATGGAAGTTTCGTCAAATATCAGCTACAGCCCGGTGCTTACACGGTGCGCGTGAAAGTGCCGGGGTTCAAGGAAGTCACGAAGACTCAAGGCGTATTCATCACGACAAAACGAGCGGTGCTGCCGCCGATCAGACTTGAGCGGGAGTCGGGGGGGGCGGTCACGACGCCCACGTCAACAAGCTCGCCTGAGAACGCGGCTAGTCCAGGCCAAGTCATCCCCGTCGCGCCCACACCAGTGGCGTCTCCGGCGATGACTGCTAAGCCGAATAAAGCGGCACCGGGCGAAGACGCGGCTCCTGAAGAGGGCATCCGCGGCGATATCAACACGACGGACGGGCGACGTGAAGGTGCCTATACACAGAAAGAGGTTTCGACCCTGCCCCTCGGTGCTGTCACGCTTGTGCGCACGTTTGACGAGTTGGCGCTCTTGCTCCCCGGCGTCGCGCCGCCGCCGCAGACACAGGGCGACGTGGCCGGCCCCGGCGTCGGCGCGGGCGTCGGCAGCGCGGGCCAGTTCGCAGTTAACGGGTTACGCTCGCGCGCTAACAATTTCACGGTGGACGGGTCGGACAACAACGACGAGGACATCGGCGTCCGGCGGCAAGGCTTCCTCGCGCTCGTGCCGCAACCGGTCGAGTCCATTAAGGAATACCACGTCACCACCCTGCTCGCACCCGCGCAGTACGGCCGGAATATCGGCGCACAGGTTGACGCAGTCTCGCGCTCAGGCGGCAATAGCACGCACGGCACGATCTTCGGTTTCCTCAATACCAGTCAGTTGAACTCACGCGACTTCTTTGATACCACCAACGGTAACGCCGTGACGGCGCTCCGCGCCGGGAGCAATCAGCCTGTTCTGCTCAATAATGCGCCGCTCACTGTGCGCAATGAAAGCGGTGGCAAAAATTCATTCACGCTCGGGCAGGGTGGCTTCGTACTTGGCGGCCCGCTCGTGGCTGGCGATCCTAACAACCCGAAGAGCCGCAGCCTGTTCTACTTCGTCTC
>JANMAD010000221.1:0-5856 GCA_031359515.1 Acidobacteriota bacterium
GAGAAGGCAAAAGGCAAACGGCAAACGGGAGTAGGCAGTAGGCAGTAGGCAGTAGGCGGTTTTGCGCTTCAGGCGGCTGCGTAGCATGTAACCGTCTGCCTTCTTTTCTGCCTACTGCCTACTGCCTACCGTTTCAGTGAATTAGCAGTTCGTCGCCTAACTCTTCGATGCTGATCGAGCGGTGGCTCAGGATGCCCGCGTCCTCGTAAACCTCGACGCGCGCCGTGCCCGCCAACGCGCCTTTATTGAGCGCCTCGGAGAGCGGGTCTTCGAAATATTTTTGCCGGGCGCGGCGCAACGGCCGTGCGCCGTAGGAGCGATCCGCGCAGGTCTTGGTGACGATCCACTGCTTCGCCTCGTCGGTCAGACGCACTTCCAGCCCCTTACTGCGAAGTGTCCGGTTCAATAACTCGACTTGCAGGCCGACGATCTCCAGTAACTCTTCTTCGAGCAACTGATCGAAGATGATGATCTCGTCGAGCCGGTTGATAAACTCCGGATTGAACGTCTGGCGCACAGTGGCCATGACCATCTCTTCCACCTTCTCGCGCGTGTCGGCGGGCGTCGCTTGAAAGCCCATCGTGCCGCGCTTCTGGATGAACCGCGCGCCGATGTTCGAGGTCATGATGATGATCGTGTTCTTGAAATCAATCGTATTGCCGAGCGCGTCCGTCAGGATGCCGTCCTCGAACACTTGCAGCAGCACGTTGAAGATGTCCGGGTGCGCCTTCTCGATCTCGTCGAAGAGCAGCACTGAATACGGCGCACGCTTGATGCGCTCGGTCAATTGCCCGCCCTCTTCGTGCCCGACGTAGCCGGGGGGCGAGCCGATCAGTTTTGAGACCGAATGCTTCTCCATGAACTCCGACATGTCGAAGCGTATGAGCGCACGCTCCGCGCCGAACAGAAAGGCGGCGAGCGAGCGCGCCACTTCGGTTTTGCCCACGCCCGTCGGGCCGAGAAACAGGAACGAGCCGACGGGCCGTTGCGGATTCTTCAGCCCCGCGCGCGAGCGGCGGATCGAACGCGCGAGCGCGGAGATCGCGGGGCGCTGCGCAACCACGCGGCGGTGCAACTCCACCTCCATGCGCAGCAACTTCTTCTGTTCCTCTTCCTTCAACGACGTGACGGGGATGCCCGTCCAGCGCGCGATCACATCCTCCACGTCCTCGCGCGTGACGGCGACCGCCAGCAACACGTCGTCCTCTTCCGTCAGCCGCGCGCCCGCCAAACTTTCCAACTGATAAGCCGCACGCCCTATGCGCTCGTCGGTGAGCAGGTCGCGGCCGGAGGACTCGCGGCGAGCGCGGAGTTTGACGCGCGCACCCGCTTCGTCAATCACGTCAATCGCTTTGTCCGGCAGAAAACGGTCGGGGATATAACGATTCGACTGCTGCACGGCCGCTTCGATAGCGTCCTCCGTGTAGCGCACCTGATGAAACGCCTCGTACCGCTCGCGCACGCCTTCGAGAATGCAGACCGCTTCCTCTTCCGTCGGCGGCGGCACTTTCACGGACTGGAAACGCCGCTCCAGCGATCTGTCCTTCTCGATTGACTTACGAAACTCGGCCGGCGTGGTCGCGCCGATGCACTGGATTTCGCCGCGCGAGAGCGCTGGCTTCAAAATGTTCGCCGCATCGAGCGAGCCTTCGGCCGAGCCTGCGCCGACGAGCGTGTGCAGTTCGTCAATGAAGATGATGTACTGCGGGTTCTCGATCAACTCGCGCATGATCTGTTTCAAACGCTCCTCGAACTGCCCGCGATACTTCGTGCCCGCGACGATGAGCGAGAGATCGAGCGACAAAATGCGCTTGTTCTCCAAAAACGACGGCACTTCGCCGCGCACGATCCGTTGCGCCAGACCTTCGACGATAGCGGTCTTGCCCACACCCGGCTCGCCGATCAGTACGGGGTTGTTCTTCGTCCGGCGGCAGAGGATTTGAATCACGCGCTCGATCTCGGCTTCGCGCCCGACGAGCGGATCGAGTTTGTCGTTGATGGCGTCTTCAGTCAGATCGCGCGAGAACTCGGCCAAGTGCGGCGTGTCCTTCTTCTGCGCGGCGCGTGGGTCAGAACCCGTCGCCCGCGCCACCTCTTCGCGCACGGCGGGGAGGCGCAGACCGCGCTCGAACAGAATCTCGGCGGCCATCGAACGCTCTTCGCGCAACATCCCCAACAGCAAATGCTCCGTGCCAATGTGCCGGTGCTGCAACCGATCACTCTCTTCGTGCGCGTACGCCAGCACCCGCTTCGTCTCCGGTGCCAGCGGCAACTCCACGCTCGTCGATATCTTTTCGCGCAACGGCGCTCGCCCCTCGATCTCTTTGCGGATTGATTCGAGCGAGGCTTGCGCCCGGGCCAGAAACCGTGCGGTCAGCGTCTTGTCTTCGCGCATCAGCCCCAGCAGCAGATGCTCCGGCTCAATCGCGGGCGCACCGAACTGCGAGGCTTCATAACGGGCGAAGAAGATAACGCGCCGCGCTTTCTCCGTGTAGCGTTCAAACATAAAAGCGTGCCTGAATGACTGCTGATGGTCTGATGTGGCGGCGGCGCGGTCAGGATAACCAACGCCGTGTCCGCCCGTGTGCATTATAACCCATGCGCGGCACAGGCAGAAGAGGCAGCTATGCTTAAGGTCGGGCTAACAGGGAAAGTTATCCACGAATCCACACGAACAAGCACGAACAAAGCTCACTAAGTTCGTACTCCTGCTTCGTGTTGTTTCGTGTGGGTTCGTGGATAAATCTTTTACGCGCTCCGGGCCACGCTGCTGTGCTTCGCTTTAGACCTCCGACTCGCTCGTCGCGTCTGCGGGCGGCTGTTCGCGCAGGCGGCCGTCTTGCAACACCACCACGCGGTCACAGGCCCGCGCCAGTTGCTCGTTGTGCGTGGCGACGACAGCGGCCGCGCCGTGCGCACGACATAAACGCGCCAGCAACGTCGCCACCTCCGCGCCCGTGCGTGCATCGAGATTGCCGGTTGGTTCGTCGGCCAGCACAAGGCGCGGGCGCGTCACGAGCGCACGGGCCAATGCGACGCGCTGCTGCTCGCCGCCCGACAACTCGCCCGTGCGATGCGCCATGCGCTCCTGTAAACCGACGCTCGTCAACATCTCTGCGGCGCTCTTTCGCGCCTGCCGTGCGCCCGTCCGCGCGACGAGCAACGGCAGCGCGACGTTCTCCAACGCAGACAGATCGGGCAGCAGATGATGAAACTGAAAGACGAACCCGATCTCGCGGTTACGCACGCGCGTCAGTTGCGCTCCGGCCGCGCGCAAGAGATCAACCGCGCCCAAATAAACCTCGCCGCCGTCCGCCCCGTCCAGTCCGCCCAACACGTGCAGCAGCGTTGACTTGCCCGCGCCCGACGCGCCCACGACCGCCAACAGCTCGCCGCCGCGCACGGCTAACGAGACGCCACGCAACACCGCAAGCGCACCGCCCGTCGGCGATGGATAAGCCTTGCGCAGTTCGTTGACGCGCAAGATCAGATTGGCAGGTTCAAAGTTCAAGGTTCAAGGTTCAAGGTTCAAGGTTCAACATTCAGAGGCTACTGTCCGCGCTTTAACTTTAGACTTTGAACTTTGAACCTTGCACGATCATTCGTACCGCAACGCCTCGGCGGGGCGCAGGCGGGCGGCGGTGCGCGCCGGGTAGAGTGTCGCGAGCAGACAGATAGCAAACGCGCCGGTAGCGACGAGCAGCGTTTCGCCCACGTGCGGATGGAAAGGGATCGCCGTCAACGAATAGACCTCGGACGGCAGTTGTACTAGCCGATAACGGTCGCCGATCAAACAAGCCGTCAGCCCGAGCACCACGCCTGCGAGCGCGCCGACCATTCCGATCAGCGCGCCTTCCAGCACGAAGATGAGCATGATGCCCCGCGTGCGTGCGCCGAGCGCACCGAGGATGGCGATGTCTGCGCGCCGCTCGACGACAACGAGTACGAGCGTCGTCGTGATGTTCAAGGCCGCAACAAAAAGGATGAGCGTGATTATCAAACCGACCATGCGGCGCTCCAACGCGAGCGCGGCGAAGAGCGAACGGTTCGCCTCTTGCCAGTCAACGAGCGCGAACTGCGGGCCGATGCTCGCACGCACGTGCGCCGCGATCTCCGGCGCGCGGTAGATGTCCGTCGTCTCAAGGCTGATGACCGGCACGCTGTTCGCCGGCGCATCACTGATGCTCACGGCATCAGCGAGCGACAGATAGACCCACGATGAATCAAACTCGTAAAGCCCCGTGCGGAAGATGCCCGCAACGCGCACGCGCCGCGCGTTCGGCACAAGACCGGGCGGCAAAGGTGTGCGCTCGCCTGTGATCAACCAGCCCTCGTCGCCGACACGTTGCAGCCCTGTGCGCGTCGCCAACTCTGCGCCGATGATCAACTCGACCGGCGGCGTGTCGGCCGCAGTCGCCGCTTGCTGGCTTGACGTTGTGCGCGCTAGGCCTGCGATGATGTTGCGTTGAATTTCTGCGTGCGTGCGCATTGCATCAGGCGCAACGCCGCGCAAGAGCGTGTAGGCTGCGCTGTCGGGGCCGGAGAGCAGCGCGCCGGTGTAAGTGGTCGGCGTGGCATCTATGACATAGGGCATGGCGCGCAGGCGCGCGACGAGCGCGGGCCAGTCTGTGATCGGTTGATTGTCAGCGCGTGTGAGGGTGATGTGCGCGGTGCCGCGCAGGATTTTGTCGCGCAGTTCGTCGCGAAAACCGTTAGCGAGGGCCATCGCAATCGTGAGTGCAGCAACGCCGCACGCGATGCCGACGAGCGCGGCGATGGCCGTCACACGCGCCGCCGCACGGCCGCGGCGACGGGCGGTGAGATAACGCAGGGCGAGAAAAAGTTCGTAGGGCATTAACGCTTCAAGAGGCTGCGCAGTTTGGATGCGGGCTTAGCGAGCAGACGCCGCAGGGGCGGTTCGTCGCGCGCCGTCTCGTCATCGTGCGGGCGGATTTCGTAGATCGTGTCCGTGACGCGGCGGAAGCGATAGCGGTCGGCGAGCGCGACCAATGCGCGCGTCTCGTCGCCGCGCCAAGTGTCCGTGAACCACAGACGCTCGTCCGTGTCCACGAAGACGCGGCGGCCCGCGCGCAGGTAATCGTCAATCATCGTAGGGAGTTGCGCGCCGGGCCAACCGCCGCCCGTGCCGATGGTCTCCCAACGGCCGAGCGCGAGACCGCGATAGTATGTGACGGCGACGGTCTGCCCGCCCGCCATGATGACCGCGTCGGCGGGTAGTTGGGCCAACCGTGCGCGATATTCTTTCGTGACCGCGTGACTGCGCAACGTCGGCCACGCGAACGGAAAGAACGCCGCGCCGATGACAAGCGCAGAGACGTTGACCATGATGACGACGCGACGCATGGCGCGGCGCGCATCGTTGCCGCGCGTCTCTGCGCGGCGTATTAGATATGCGGCGACGAGTGGGATGACGCCGGGCAGACCCGTTAGTTGATAACGCCCGTTGATGACCGCGCTGTAGTGCGTGATGAGCAGCAGGTTGGCGCAGAGGCCGATGAGCGCGAGCACGAGCAAAGGCGAGAGACCGCGCGTGCGCCATTCGTTGTATGCAGCCGGCAGCAGCATGATGAACACGAGGGGCGCGGCGATGAAGAAGAAAAACGCGAGCGGTAGAAAATTGAAGAGCGTGACCGGATGCACCGCCTCTTCCATATTCATCGAAGCGACCCAGCCGTGCCACGCCGCGCGATAGCCGCCGATGTCGCCGAAGTAGAGCAAGGCGAACGGCCCCAACGCGCAGACGAGAAAGAGCGCGCAGGCCGCGCCCGTCAACAGGAGCGTGCGCGCATCGAGTCTCCATTTGTAAACAAGCGGCGCGAGGACGAGCCAGAGACC
>JANMAD010000281.1:0-37546 GCA_031359515.1 Acidobacteriota bacterium
CTGCCGCATTTGGGCCATTTATACACGACGCTGGTCGTGGATTGTGTGGTGCGCATGCGGCGGCAGCGCGGCGCAGATACTTATTTTTTGACCGGCACGGACGAGCACGGCACGAACGTGCAACGCGCGGCCGCGCGCACCGGGCGCACGCCCAAAGCGCACGTGGATTATATCGTCGGCGAATTGCAACAGATGTTCGCCGCCTTTCAACTCGACGGCGCGCACGGCGGCTACGATGTCTTCATGCGCACGAGCGCGGAGTTCCATTATCGCGCGGTCGCTGCCTTCTGGCGGCGCGTGGCCAAAGGGAAAACACCGAAGGGGCGCGAGCCGATCTACAAAGGTTTTTACGAGGGCTGGTTCTGCGCGCCGTGCGCGACGTTCAAGACGGAGGATGAGTACGCGAAGCCTGTGCGCGAAGGCGACGCGCCCACGTGTCTGGTGCATGAGACGCCGCTCGACCGCGTCTCCGAAGAGAGTTATTTCTTTCGGCTCTCGGATTACGACGAAGCTTTGCTGGCGCTCTACGATGCGCGCCCCGATTTCGTCCAGCCTGATGTGCGGCGCAATGAGGTGATCAGCTTCGTGCGTCGTGGGCTGCAAGATTTATCGATCAGCCGTTTGCAATCGTCGGTCAGTTGGGCCATCCCCGTGCCCGACGATCCGGCGCACACGATCTACATCTGGCTCGACGCGCTGACGAACTACATCACCGCGCTCGGCTGGGGCACGGACGACCCAGAGCGCGCCGGGCTGTTTGCAAAATATTGGCCGCAGACTACAGATGATGTGCGCGTCGCACGCCATTTCATCGGCAAAGATATTTTGCGCCAACATGCGATCTACTGGCCGGCTTTTCTGCTCGCCGCCGAAGTGCCGCTGCCGACCGGCGTCTTCGCGCACGGCACTTGGCTCGACAAGTCCGGGCGCAAGATGTCGAAGACGCTCAGTAATTCGGTCGATCTGAATCTGCTGCGCCGCCACTTCACGGTGGACGCGGTGCGCTATTATGTCTTGCGCGAGATGGTCTTCGGGCAGGACAGCAGTTTCAGCTATGACGCGCTGATCGCGCGCACCAACAGCGATCTGGCCAGCGGGCTGGGCAATCTCGTGAGCCGGACGATGACGATGATCGCGCGCTACTGTGACGGGGCAGTGCCGTCGCCTGACATCGCGGAAGAGTATGGATTGCTGGCCAAGCGCGCGGGTGTTGAACCGGACGCACAAGGGTTGGCGAGCGTCGTCGAGCATGCACGCGATCAGTTTGTTCGTCTGTGCGAAGAGCATGCTTTTAGTCGCGCGCTCGAAGCGGCGTGGACGATCATCGCGCGCGTGGACAAGTTGATCTCGGATGCGAAGCCGTGGGAACTGGCTAAGGACGAAGCACAACGGCAGACGCTGAATGCTGTGTTGTACCGCGCGGCCGAAGCGTTGCGCTGGCTCGCGGTCATGCTGTTTCCGTTCATGCCCGATGCGGCCCGTGCCATCTGGCAACAACTTGCGCAACCGGTTGATCTCGCAACAACTGATCCAACAAATATTATCTGGGGAGGCTTACAAGTCGGGACAAGCATCGGTGCGGTTGCGCCGCTGTTCCCGCGGCTCGATAAGGCGAAAACAATGACTGAGATAGAACAAGAACTCGCGCAAGCGGCGGCTGAGAAAATAGATGCGGCGCAGAGCGCGCCAACATCTGCGCCTACAGGCACACATGCGACCGAAGCCGATGCTGTGCCGGGCGCGGCGATAGCGTCTGAGACGAAACCCACGCCCCCGATGCGTGGCGCGAGTGAGGCAGACGCTGTGCCCGGTGCAGCGCAAGCATCCGCGCCAGAAGGCGTGATGAATCAGATCGAGATCGGCGACTTTAGCAAGATCGAATTGCGCGTCGGCGAAGTGTTGACCGCCGAGCGTATTCCGAAGTCGGACAAACTACTGCGCTTCACCGTTGATCTCGGCGAAGCCCAGCCGCGCCAGATACTCGCCGGTATCGCCGAGCATTACGAGCCGGAAAAACTCGTCGGGCGCAAACTCATCTTCGTCGCCAACTTGAAGCCGCGCAAACTGCGCGGTCTCGAATCGCAAGGCATGGTGCTGGCCGCCTCCATCGGCGACGAAGGCAAGCCCGTGCTGGCCACCTTCATCGAAGACGTGCCCAACGGCGCAAGGTTGAAATAGCTATTAGCTAATAGCTGTTAGCTATTAGCTTAAAACCAGAACAGTTCTTGCTAACAGCTAACAGCTAACAGCTAACAGCTTCCCATGTTCATTGACTCGCACGCGCACATTGATGGGCCGGAGTTCGACGCGGATCGCGATGAAGTCGTCGCGCGAGCGCGTAGGGCAGGCGTCGTGGCCATGCTGAACGTGGGCACGGGCGATCCGCATAGTGGCGTGCTTGAGCGGGCGATTGCAGTGGCCGAGCAGTATGAAAGTGTGTACGCGGCGGTCGGGGTGCATCCGCATGATGCGCGGCTGTTCGACGATGCGGCGGCGGTGCGACTTGATAAGCTCGTCCGCAGCAGTCCGCGCATATTGGCGTGGGGCGAGATCGGGCTTGATTATCACTATGACAATTCACCACGCGACGTGCAGCGCGAGGTCTTCACGCGGCAGTTGCGTCTAGCCCGCGCAGCCGGTCTGCCCGTCATCATTCACACACGCTCGGCTGACGAAGATACGATTGAGATTTTGCGTGCGGAGGGGGGCAGCATAGACGCGGGTGGCATCATGCACTGCTTCGGTGGCGGTTGGCCATTGGCGGAAGTCGCGCTGGAGTTGGGTTTGATGATTTCATTTGCAGGCAATGTCACGTTCAAGAAAGCTGAGCCGTTGCGCGAGATTGCGCGGCGCGTGCCGCTCGACCGTTTACTTGTCGAAACCGACTGTCCGTTTCTCACGCCCGTGCCTTTTCGCGGGCAGCGCAATGAGCCGGCTCGCGTCGTCGAGACCGCGCGCTTCGTGGCCGAATTACGCAACCTTGCCGCCGCCGAATTTGGTCGCATCACCAGCAACAACTTCGCGCGCTTATTCAAACTGCAACTGTCTGCGGCGTGATTGTGAATCAAAGCATGCCGCTTTCGTCGCGCGCGAGATAATGCTATAAAGAACGCGGCCGGCGGCGATAGGCATGTGAAGAATTAAGTCAGCCTCGCCCTCCGGCGCATGCCGCGTGTAACATTCATTCTATGGCTCAACAGAACTCATTCGACATCGTTTCGCAAGTTGATCGGGCTGAAATCACGAACGCGCTCGATCAGACGATGAAAGAAGTCCGGCAGCGTTTCGATTTCAAGGGCAGCCATGCCTTGGTCGTCCATGAGGGCGACGAGTTGATCCTGACCGCCGAAGATGAGACCAAACTGCGCAATATGAACGATATGTTGCAGCAGAAACTCGTCCGGCGCGGTCTGCCGCTCAAGGCATTTAACTACGGCCGGGTTGAGCCGGCGGCGGGCGGCACCGTGCGCCAGCACGTCGCTATCCAGCAGGGCATCCCGACGGACAAGGCCAAAGAGATCGTCAGGTTCATCAAAGAGACGAAGGTTAAGGTGCAGGCTGCAATTCAAGGCGACGTTGTGCGCGTGACCGGGCGCGACCGCGACACGCTGCAAGACATCATCGCCCAGTTGAAGGCCAAAGATTTCAACATCAACATGCAGTACACGAACTATCGCACACATTGAACAGCAGAGGTCAGAGGTCAGAGGTTAGAGGTCAGTAAAGACCAAAACACTAACCTCTGATCTCTAACCTCTGACCTCTGCCCCTTATGAACACTGGTCATCTTGCCGCGCTGGAAGAACCGCAACTAACGGCGGCGCGCATCTTCCGTCTCATTGCGCAGGAATTGCGGCTGGTCGAGACGGAGTTCGAGCGACAGGCGCGCTCGAACATACAGGTTATCGCCTACATCGGCGATTATCTGCGCGCGTCGGGCGGCAAGCGCGTGCGCCCCGCGCTCACCTTGCTGGCGACCTACGCCGTCGGCGGCGATGCCGCGCGCCCGAACGTGATCCGCATGGCCACCGTGATGGAGTTTTTGCACACTGCCACGCTCGTGCATGACGACATCATTGATAACGCCGAGACGCGCCGCAACCGCCCGTCAATCAATAGTCGCTTTGGCAACCAGACCGCTGTGCTCATGGGCGACTGGCTGTACATGTCCGCCTTCGAGACCAGTCTCGGCGAACGCTCGCTGCCCGTGTTGGATATTCTGACCAACGTCACGCGCCGCATGACCGAGGGCGAGTTGTTACAACTGACCACCATCGGCCGCGCGGACATCAGCGAAGAGCAATACTTCGACATCCTCTTGCGCAAGACCGCGTATCTCTTCAGCGCGTGTTGCGAGATCGGCGCGCTGCTCGGCGGCGCGGACGAAGCGGCCCGCCAAGCCCTGCGCGCTTACGGTCTCAAACTCGGCGCGGCCTTCCAACTCGTGGACGACCTGTTGGATTTCACCGCGACCGACGATGCCATCGGCAAAGCGGCGGGTGTTGATCTGCTCGAAGGGAAGTTGACGCTACCGCTCATTTATCTGCTCGCAGCCGAGCCGTTTCAGCGCACGGCCATACAAGCGGTCATGCGCGCAGGCGATTATGCGTCCATCTCGCGGCCCGCGCTGATCGCAGCCGCTGAAAAGTCCGGTGCGCTCGCCCGCGCCCGCGCCCGCGCCATCGAATATGCCGAAGCCGCGCGCACGGCCCTCGACATCTTGCCCGATTCGCCCTATCGCGAAGCATTGCGCTCGATCCCGACCTACATTCTTGAACGAGAACAATAAGCTGAACGATGACAGGCCAATGGCATGAGCTATAAACTGAGAGCGTTATTGTGCCAACAAAGCGATTGGCCGATTTACAGCGTGAGGCCAACGAATTAACTGCTATACTGGTGTCGTCGGTAAAAACCGCCAAGAGCAAAAAATGATTCTCTTCATCGTTCATCGTTCAGCCTGCATCATTCAATTCTATGCCTGACGAAAATCTCTTAGCGACGCTGGAGCAAAGTCTGCGCGCGACGCGCGCGACGCGCAATCGTTTGGCCTCGCGGTTGGCTGATGTCGAGATGGAAGCGGAGAAACTGCGCACCGAGTTGTCCGAGATGGACGCCATCGCTAATCAGACCGAGGCGGCGATGCTGCGTATTCTGGCATCCGTCATCAATCCCACGCCGTCCGCCGCCCCGCCCACAGACGTAGAGATCGAGATGGCGCTACGGCGCGACGATGCACGCGGCGGCATGTCCGCGCAAACAAACTACGCGCCCCAGCGTAAGCCCTCCGTCCCGCATCACATCCCGCCCGTGCGCGCCGACATCGAAGTTAAAGATGGGCGTTTCTTTGACCGCACGATCCCGCAAGCGACGGCCATGATCCTGCGCGAGGCCAACGGGCCGCTCCACGTCAACGAAATCTATAACCGCCTGTTGGAAGGCAGCTTTCAATTCACGGGGCAACACCCCACCATCAGTATCGCCGTCTCGCTCAATCGCAATCGCCGCTTTCGCAAAGTCGCGCCCGGCACGTTCGACCTAATGATCCGCGACGCCGCCCAAGCATCTTGAAAGCAGAGGTCAGAGGTTAGAGGTTAGAGGTTAGTGAGAGCGGTGGTGTTTGTACTGATCTCTGACCTCTGACCTCTTTTGCATCTATGCGAGCGATGATTTTAGCCGCCGGGTACGGCACGCGCCTGTGGCCGTTGACGTGTGATCGGGCTAAGCCTGCGTTGCCGTTCATGGGCCGGCCGCTGGTGGGCTACGTGGCAGAATATCTTGCACGTTACGGCTGCCGCGAGATCGGCGTTAATCTTCACCATCAAGCCCCATCAGTCCGCGCCGCGCTGGGCACGGGCAGCGCGTTCGGCGTACAACTGCATTACTTTGACGAGCCAATTATTCTCGGCACGAGCGGCGCACTCGACAATGCGCGCGACTTCCTTGCCACCGATACTTTCATCGTCGTCAATGGCAAACTGGCGACCAATATAGACCTCAGCGCCGCGCTCGCCACGCACCGGCGCGAACGTGCCCTGGCGACGCTCGTCTTGCGGCACAACGTAGAGCGCGGCCGCTATACGATCATTCGCGTGCGCGATGGCTTGTACGAGGGCTTGGGCGGATTCTCGCAACCTGAGACTGAATCGGCAGGGACGGAGAGCGACGCACCGTTGATGTTCACAGGAATACACATCATGCAGCCGCGCATCTTCGACTACATTCCGCGCGGCGTCTTCTCGGACTCAATCACGGATGTGTATCCACAGGCGTTGCGCGCAGGCGAGCGCATCGCCGCGCACATTGCCCCCGGCTACTGGCACGAGCTTTCAACCGTGCACCGCTATCTGGATACGAGTATCGAGTTGCTGCACCGTGCCGGCCGCGACGTGGAGTTGGGGCCCGGCGCGTTAATCGAGGCGGGTGCGGATGTACATGATGCGGTGTTGTGGGAGAACGCGCGGGTCGCAGCGGGCGCGCGTGTGCGGCGCGCAGTGCTGGGCGCAGGCGTGCATGTAGGGCGCGGCGAAACGATTGCGGATGCGGTTGTCGTGCGCGCGGAACTGGTGCGCGGGGTTGAACGACCGGCTAAAGGTTTAGCGGGCAGTGTGCGGGGCGAGAATTTTGTCGCGCCTCTCGCATAGTGATACAATCGCGCTCGTTCCGCCGAACAGCATGAGGCCGCGTGCGGCGCGCAGTGAGTTTCATCAAGCCGCGCGCTGTTGCGGACTCACCCGTTCAAACTTGCGCCCGCACCGTTTTCAGCTCGATGAGCCATCCAACCGGGATCACGGCCCACGCTTTCACTGCGCCCGCGCGCCAGCGTCTGCAAGATTATCTCGCGCGTAAAGGCTGCGCCGCCGGCCAGCTAATTGCGCTCACGCCTGACGCTTCGACGCGCGAATATTTTCGTATCCCTTGGGCGGCCGGCACAGCCATCGCCGCTGTCTATCCTGAGCCGTTCGATCCCGACATACATCCTTACCTTGACGTGACGCGCCTCTTCGCCGCCGCGCATTTGCCTGTCCCAGAGACGTTGGATGTGGCTGGCGAGCAGGGCATCATCGTGCAGGAAGATTTAGGCGACCGGCAGTTGCGCCGCATTTGCGAGACCGCCACAGAGGATGAGCGCGAGGCTTACATCGAGCAAGCCATCAGCGTGATCGCAGACATACAGGCCGCCACCAAACTCGCGTACGAGCGCGATTCCATCGCCAGCCGGCTCGCCTTCGACGAAGCGAAACTCGCCTGGGAGTTAGACTTCTTCTTCCGACATTATTTTCACAGCCTGCGCAATGAGACGCTGACCCATACGGAAGCGGCCGAGTTGCGCGTGAATTAAACGATGTGGCCGCGGAATTGGCCGCGCGCCCGCGTGTGCTATGTCATCGCGATTATCACACGGCGAACCTGATCGTGGATGGCAACAGTCGCCTGCGCATCATTGACCATCAAGACGCGCGCATGGGGCCGGCCAGTTACGATCTCGTCTCACTCTTGCTCGACCGCATCACCGTTGCGCCTTCACTCGCTGAAGTGCGCGCCTGCCGGCTCTTCTTCCTTGCGGAGCGAGAGCAGCGTAGCCTGCCCGCTTATAATGCGGACGACTTCGCGCGCGAGTTTCGTTTGATGACCGTGCAGCGTTGTTTGAAAGCATGCGGCACGTTCTCATGTCAGACGGGCGTCTATGGGCGCGGCGAAACGTACGCGCATTATATCGAGCCGATGTTGCTCATCGTGCTGCAAGCCGCGCAATGGCTCAACCGTTTCCCCGCGCTACAGCATGCGATTCAAGCGCGCTTGCTTGGTAAGTAATTCGCTATCAGCGATAATCGTAAAAATCTTAAACTAAGGTCTGCATCATTTATGACAACACCTGAAGTTGAAACGCACCCACCGCACACCGGCACGACCGCGCCGCCGCACATCTACATCAATCAGCTTGCCGCGCACGTCGGCGAGACAGTGATGCTACGCGGTTGGCTCTACAACATGCGCGCAAGCGGTAAGTTGCTATTTCCGCAATTGCGCGACGGCACGGGCGTAGTGCAGTGCGTCGTCTTTAAGAAGAATGTGCCCGAAGAATTGTGGGACGCGCTTAAGCACTTGGGGCAAGAGTCGGCCTTGAGCATTAGCGGCACGGTGCGCGCGGATGAACGCGCGCCGGGCGGTTTCGAGATCGATGTGGTGGCCGCCGAGGTCACGCAAACGGTCGAGGGTTATCCAATCACGCCCAAAGAGCATGGCACAGAGTTCTTGATGGATCACAGGCATCTCTGGCTGCGCTCGCGTCGGCAACACGCGATCCTCAAAGTGCGGCACACGGTCGTCCGCGCCGTCCGCGATTTTTTAGATGATGACGGTTTCACGCTCTGCGACGCGCCGATCCTGACGCCTGCTGCCTGTGAAGGCACGACGACGCTCTTTGAAGTTGATTACTTTGACGACGACAAAGCCTATCTCACGCAGTCCGGTCAGCTTTACAACGAAGCGACGGCCGCCGCTTTCGGTAAAGCTTACTGCTTCGGCCCGACCTTCCGCGCCGAACGCTCCAAGACGCGCCGCCACTTGACCGAATTCTGGATGGTCGAGCCGGAGATGGCTTATGCCACGCTCGATGATGTGATGAACCTGTGCGAACGTTTCCTCGCCAGCATCGCCGCGCGTGTGTTGGATGAGCGCAAAGAAGAGTTGAAAGTGTTGGAGCGCGACACGGCGAAATTAGAAGCAATCGTGCCGCCGTTCCCGCGTTTGCATTACGATGATGCGGTGAAGTTGCTGCATGAAGGGCACGCGAGCGGCGCGCTGGAGACGCGCTTCGAGTGGGGCGGCGACTTCGGCGCGCCCGATGAGACTTACATCTCGCAACAGTTCGATAAGCCCGTGATGGTGCATCGCTACCCGGCGGCGGTGAAAGCCTTCTACATGAAACGCGATCCGGCGCGCGACGATCTCGCGCTGGGCGTGGACGTGTTGGCGAGCGAAGGTTACGGCGAAGTGATCGGCGGTGGCGAGCGCGCCACCTCGCTCGAATTTCTCGAAGCGCAACTGCACGCCCACGACCTGCCGCGCGCCGCCTTCGAATGGTATCTCGACTTGCGTCGTTACGGCAGCGTGCCGCACGCCGGCTTCGGCATGGGCATCGAACGCTGCACCGCCTGGATGTGCGGCATCGAGCACGTCCGCGAGACGATCCCGTTCCCGCGTATGTTGTACCGGTTGCGCCCATGAGCAAGCGATGGCGAAGGAGCAAATCAAAAAGCTGTATCTGGATGTCTGCGCCCTCTGTCGGCCTTTCGATGATCAAGGTGCCATGCGCATTCGGCTTGAAACGGATGCACTATATCTGATTTTACAAAACGTACATGATGGGCTGTATGCTGTTGTCGTTTCTCCGGCGCATATCAATGAGGTCGAAGCGATTGAAGACGCCAGCGAGCGATTTGCCATTTTGACTTTACTTAAGCGATACGGCATGAGCGCGGTGTACGATGAACCGACGACGAGAAAGCGAGCCGAACAGCTTTACGCCCTGAAATTTGGTATTGCTGATGCTGCGCATATCGCATTCGCGGAAGCGGCGGCAGATTTCTTCATCTCATGTGATGATAAGCTGTTGAAGCAGTGTCGCCGGCATAGCGTCAGGCTACCGGCATTGAACCCGGTAGAATTTTGTGTGACGGAGAATTTACGATGAAAGCAAAACGCTATCTTGATGAGGATGAGTTGCTCAAACAGGCCACTGAAGCGCTGATGGAAAAATTAGGACCGGTCGGGACAAATAGATTTCTCTCGCTGGCAGCAAAAAAAAGAGTTGAGTCGGTGAAGAGGCACCAGCTATGGCAATCGGGACTCGACAAAGAAGATTTCTTCAATAGCGTTTTTAAGAGCAGCTAGCACCTAGTCGAAGTATCAAGCGTCAGCACCGGTAAGCCAACGGAGCGCAACTGGACATATTGCCTGAAGGTTGAGACTAATGAGTAGCGCGGAAAAAATCGTCACAATTTTCGGCGGCTCGAAGTGCGGCGAGGACTCGGAGGAGTATGCGCAGGCGCGGCGGGTGGGGCAATTGCTGGCGGAGGCGGGGTTCACGATCTGCACCGGCGGTTATTTGGGTGTGATGGAGGCGGCGAGTCGCGGGGCGCACGAGCGCGGCGGGCGCGTGCTGGGCATTGTGATGAATCAGTTCAAGGCGGAGCCGAATCGTTATTTGACCGATAAGGTCGCATCGGCGCATTTCTATGAACGCTTGCAAAATTTGATCACACGCTCGGTTGGGTTCATTGCCATCCGTGGTGGGATGGGGACGGTCACGGAACTCTCGCTCGTCTGGAATAAGCTGCAAACGCGCGTCATCGAGCCGCATCCGCTCGTCTTGCTTGGCGACTGCTGGCCGCCTGTGGTTGAAGCTTGGCGTAAAAGTTTGGTGGTTAGTGAGCAGGATGTCGCGTGGCTGGATCTTGCGCGGACGCCGGAAGAGGCTGTGCGCATCATCATTGACAAAGCTGAAGGAGCGAAACGATGAACTGTACAAATTGCGGTGCGCCAATGATTGCCGGCGCGCAATTCTGCGGCGGCTGCGGCATGCGCGTGGGCGCGCAGAGCAGCGCAGGCACGCCGGTCGTTAACCAGCCGCCAAGTGATTATGTTCAGCCGCAGCCACCCGCCGGTAGTTATAATCAGACGGCCGGGCGCGGGATCAACATTGATGCCGACGGCACAGGGCAGGGCCGCGGCTACAGCTATGAAATCCTGCATCAACCATCCTATGCGCTCGCCGTAGTGCAGTTGCAACAAGAGCAATCAATCCAAGCCGAGTCGGGCGCGATGGTCTCGATGTCGGCGAACATCGAGTTGCAATCGCAGATGAAGGGCGGGTTGATGGGCGCGTTCAAACGCGCGGTCGGCGGCGAGTCAGCGTTCGTCTCTACGTTCACGGCGCGCGGCGGCCCCGGCGAGGTCACGCTCGCGCCGGGCGGCCCCGGCGACATCGCGGCCATTGAGATGAGCAATCAACAATTCTTCGTGCAGTCCACCTCATATCTGGCGGGCGATGCCGGTTTGGTAGTTGATACGAAGTGGGGCGGCGCAAAAAATTTCTTCGCGGGCGAAGGCTTGTTCGTGTTGTCGGTGACGGGCGCAGGGTTGTTGCTCGTCTCATCGTTCGGCGCGATTCATCGCAAGCGTCTGCAAGCGGGCGAACGTTATGTCGTGGACACGGGCCACCTCGTCGCATGGGAAGGCACGACGCAATACACTCTGCGCAAAGCGGCAGCGGGCTTCTTCCGCAGCATGGTGAGCGGTGAGGGCATCGTCGCGGAGTTTTCCGGCCCCGGCGAGCTATTGATCCAGACGCGCAACCTCGCCGCATTCGCCAGCATGCTCAAGCCTTTCTTCCCGACGCAATCGAGCGGCGGCAGTGGTTTCAATATCAACCTCGGCGGCTAGGCGACTAATTAACAGCGAACAGTTCGCGTTTGTGCTATATGGCAACTTTGGCTGAACAAACAAACACGTCCAGCACGTTGCGCCAACCGGGCGCGGGCCGCCGCGTGAGCATCCTCGGCGTGCCGCTCGGTTTCGGCTGCGGACTGGCGGGCGTAGACCTCGGCCCTGCCGCGATGCGCGTCGCGCGACTCAACCAACGTATCGCCCAACTCGGCTATGAAGTGCGCGATCTCGGCGACATGCGGATTGAGCGCCCGCAACAACCCGCGCCGCCGCAAGAGAAGGCGAAGTATCTGCGTGAGATTAACGCCGCGTGCGAAGCGCTGGCGACTGAAGTGCAAAATATAATGCGCGCTGGCGAGTTGCCGATCATACTTGGTGGCGATCACGCCATCGCTATTGGCTCGGTCGCGGGTGTCGCTGCGACATTGCAAGCGCAACCGCTCGGTCTCATCTGGTTTGACGCGCACGCCGACATGAACACCCCAGAGACGAGCGCGAGCGGCAACATACACGGCATGCCGCTCGCCGCGCTACTCGGCTACGGGCCGCCGGAGTTGACGCACGTCGCTGGCTTCGCGCCGAAACTCGACCCGCGCTACTGCGCGCACATCGGCGGGCGCGACATAGACCCGCCGGAGCGCGAGTTGATCAAACAACTCGGCATGCGCTTCTTCACCATGCGTGAGATTGACGAGCGCGGCATGAGCGTGTGCATGGACGAAGCGATTGCGATTGCCAGCAGTGCCCCCGCCGGTTATCACGTCACGCTCGATGTGGACGCGCTCGATCCCGGCGATGCGCCCGGCTCTGGCACAGTCGTGCGCGGCGGCCTGACCTACCGCGAGGCGCATCTCGGCATGGAGAAGATCGCCGAAGCAGGCGGCATGGTCGCGCTCGAAGTCGTCGAGATCAATACCGCGCTCGATTACAACAATCGCACCGCCGAGCTTGGGGTCGAATTAATCCTATCGGCATTAGGCAAGACGATACTGTAAAAATAGTGACATGTGGCAAGTGACGAGTGACGGGCAAGCACTTGTTCATACTCGTCACTCAGCACACGTCACTTGTCACTTAATTTATGAAGCAAAAGTTGCGCGTTGGTGTTGTGTTTGGCGGGCGGTCGGGCGAGCATGAGGTGGCTGTGCGGTCAGCGGGTGCGGTCATCGCGGCGATGGATGTGACGAAATACGAGGTCGTGCCGATTGCGATCACGCGGGTCGGACGCTGGCTGTCGCCAGCCGAGTCAGCGGGTCTGTTACCGGCGGCGGCCGTGAAACGTCTGTCGGCGGGGGTGGCGCGAAAGACTGACGCAGTGACGGTCGTCGGCGATCCGTCGCGCTCCGGTCTCGTGGCCTTCGACGCGAATGATCGGTATGCGCCCGCGCCCGCGCTCGATCTGATCTTCCCGGTGCTGCACGGCACTTATGGTGAGGACGGGACGATTCAAGGTTTGTTCGAGATGGCAGGCGTGCCCTACGTCGGCTGCGGAGTGCTGGCGTCGTCATGCGGCATGGACAAGGTGACGATGAAGGCGCTGTTCCGCGACGCAGGTCTGCCGCTCTGTAACTATCTCTGGTTTCTGCGGGCCGAATGGGAGCGCGAACGTGCGGCGGTCGTGCGGCGCGTCGCGCGCAAACTCGGCTTCCCCTGTTTCGTCAAACCTGCCAACCTTGGCTCGTCAGTCGGCGTCTCGAAAGCGACGGATAAAGATTCGCTGGCGACAGCGATTGATCTAGCCGCTCGTTATGATCGCAAGGTGATCGTAGAAGAAGGTTTGGACGCGCGTGAGATCGAGTGTGCCGTGTTGGGCAACGATGAGCCGAAAGCGAGTCTGCCGGGCGAGTATGTCATACACGATCAGCAGGGCGCGTTTCTCGACTACACCGAAAAATATAGCAGCACGGGGCACGTCGAATTCGTTGTGCCCGCGCCGCTCGGCAAAACGCAGACCGCGCGCATTCAGCGCATGGCCCGCGCCGCTTTCAAAGCGGTTGACGGCGCGGGCTTCGCACGGGTGGATTTCTTCCTGCGCCGGGACAATGGCGAGTTACTCATCAACGAGATCAATACCTGTCCCGGTCTGACCGACGTGTCCGGTTTCCCGAAAATGTGGGCAGCATCCGGGCTACCTTTTCAGCAAGTGATTGATCAATTGATCGCGTTGGCACTCGCGCGGCATCAAGATAAAGCGCGCAATCAAACAAGCCTCTAAAATCTGTGCGCGTAATCGCTGACAAGCAAAGGCATATAGTTAATGGTGTCAGCGCGCTCCAGCTTGGAAGAGTGTCGAATCCGGATGATAGCTGTGCCAATCGAACCAATAATCATTTAACGCCGGCACTTGTTTGAGTTGGCGGCCGGCGAGTTGCCCGCCGACAGCGTGCCCGGTGAAATCCCATTCGCTGCCAGTCGCCGCATCAAGCAAACGCAATGGAGTCGCGTTCGGTTTTTGAAAGAATTCAACGCTGCGCCCGTCTATCATGCGCTCGAAGACGCGTACCGAGCGCTTATCTTCGCCGACGACGAGCAGCACGGGCGTGTCGCCACACTTATCATTCACAGGGCTTTGCGCGACGAGTAAGCTCAGAGGGTAAGCTTTAGCCGCGCCGTTGAGATCGAGGCCGATGATGAGCGTGCGCTTGGCCGTTTGTGCATCGCTGTCCGTCGTCGCCACAGGCACACGCTGCATACGCTCCTCCCAGTCTGCCGCCTCATACTGCGCCTGAGTGCGTTGATCAGGGCGCAGCACACGCCCCTGCGGTTGCTCTTTCTGCCAGACAGCGAACGTCAGTTCATCATGCAAGACAGGTTGCAAGCGTGCGCCTTTGAGCGGGCCGAGAATGGCCTCGCCCGTCACCTGTTGCCACCACGAGCCGGTCTCTTCATCACGCATGATGAAATTTTGATTGTTGATGCCGGCGAGATGAAAATGTAACTGCCGCCCGTTGACCGTCGTTGCCCACACCAGACCGGTGTGACAGAGCGTTCAATAAGTGGCCACGAGCGGCGTGCCGCCAACCGTGTCCGCAACGACGTGATGATAAGCCATCTGGCGGATGGGATAAGCGACGGCTTCACCGTTGACCTGCACGGCCAACACCATGTCCGAGCCGGCCACGAAGTTCGCTTCCGGGCCGCGTGCATAAGCCGGCGCAGTGAGCGGATGGAACATCCACTCGAAATGATTCTGCCGCGCAAACCATGCGGCCAGACAGACGAGCGCGAGCAGCGGCACAAGCGCCGCCTTGCCCCACCAACGACGTGCCCCGCGCCAGAGCCAGACGCACACCAACGCGGCCAACGCAACGAGGATGATCGTCGCAAGGGGCGACCAGCGACGCAGCGTGTATGAGAGCGAAAGCGATGCTTGTGTCTGCGGGCGGAAAGGTTGGATTAGCCAAGCCGGCGTGAACACCATGCCTAATGCCGCGAGCATGATCAGGAATAACGCGAGCCATGCGACACGGCGACTGAAGCGCGCCGGCCGTTGCGCGGAAGTTTGCCTGCTCATTTGGTTGTTTATCAGTCTGTTGATTAACTAGCGTAGTGTGCGTACACGGTTTTGACTTTGGCCAGAAAGTCGCGGCGATCCACGAGGTAGTGCAGTTTGAAAACGCCTACACCGCCTGTCAAATCTTCGATTAACTTTTCCAATGCTTCGCCTTGATCGCCCGCGCTCGCATCATGCGCCGCGAGATAGCCTGCGTGACGCAAGCGGCGCATCAATTCGTTGAGCGTCAACCGCCCTTCCATCGTCAGCCCGCCGTGCGCGTGTGAGCGGCTGACGAGGTATTGCACGAGCAACGCATCGTGATAGAGCGACGGCGCGAGGAAGAGTCGCCCGCCATCGCGCTCCCAACCGGTTTCGAGTCTGTGCGAGCGACGCACAACGCGCACGCCGTTAAAAACTTCTGCCCAGTCTGTCTTCGGCTCGTTCCGTTCGAGATAAGCGCGCGTGGCTTGCAGCAACCATGCCTCGTCGTCGAAATCCAACCTGCGGCCGAGCGTGTCGAGCCATTCAAAAAAGACCGCGCGCCGGGTAGCGCGCACTTCTAGCACGAGAAACTGATCTTCTGTCTTCGGCAACGACTTGACGAGCGCGCGACGTGGGGCATCGGTCGCCTTGCCACCTTCGATGCGATAGGTGTCGAAGCGCGCATGCCAGCGTTTGGCCGCGTCGCAGTAAGGGCAGCGTGGATGTTTCTCTGCGCTGTCGAAGTAAGGGCGGACGGGCACGGGCGCGGTCAATTCGGCGACGGTCGGCGCGTGCCGCTTGATCTCCGAGTAGGCGGTGCGCGGCGCGAGACCAATCTGTTTAGTAAAGAGATCGAAGATACAGGCTAGACAGAGCAGGCGCGTATATTTAGACACCGTGCCCGGCGGGAAGTCGCTCAGATCAAGCTCACGGTCTTTCGTGAATGCTGGCATCTGCGTATCTTACACGACGTGGCGAGTGTGAACTGGAAAAACTTCGCGCCCCTCTTTGCGCCTTTGCGTCTTTGCGTGAGAATTTTACGTGCATAACAATAACCTCACGCAAAGACGCAAAGGCGCAAAGCTGAGGACGCAAGGAATAGGTTTCAACTTAACGGTCGGGTTGGCATAATGAGTGTGATGATCCTACCAGATAGCGCGGAGACGAGAGAGCATGCCGCCGAGCTGATCGCAGCAGGGCGCATCGTCGCGTTTCGCACGGACACGTTCTATGGGCTTGGTGCCGACCCCTTTAATCATGCGGCGGTGCGGGCACTGCGCGCGTTGAAGGGGGAAGCGGCGAAGCCAGTGCTGGTTGTGCTGAGCGACGCTGAGGTGGCAGCTCGTTTTATTGCAGAGCGAACAGTGCTGTACGCCAAACTCAGTGCGCGTTGCTGGCCGGGCGCGTTGACGCTGGTCGTGTCTGCGCGTCCCGATGTGCCGGGCGAGTTAACGGCGCAGACGGGCACGATTGGTCTGCGTCTGCCGGCCGACGAAGAGGTGCGGGCGCTGGTGCGTGCATGCGGGGGGGCGTTGACCGCGACGAGCGCGAACGTGGCCGGTGCGCCTCCGGCCCGCACGGCGGCTGAGGTCGCCCAGGCTTTTCCGACGGGACTCGCGCTCATCGTGGATGGCGGCGCGGCGCGGACGGAGCAACCTTCGACCGTGCTTGATGTGACGGGCGAGCGTGTGCGCTTGCTACGTGAGGGCGTCGTTTCGTGGCGTGAGATTGAGGCGATGTTCGGAGACGTAGAAAGTTAAGCGCAGTTTGCGCTTGAATATGATGCTGGTCAGTACCGCCTGCGGTAGGGGGCGGTTCTTTGTTACGCTAGAGACCCGCCCGCTACCGCAGGCGGTACTGACTTACTGTGTGACCGTGAGCGTGCGGACGAATGTCCAGTCGGCGCTGGGCGCGACTTTGACGTTGCCCACGCTCTTGCGCGCGATGACGATGTTGTTGGCATACCAGAGGGGCAGCGTTGGCATCTCGCGGCTGATCAGCTCTTGCGCCTGCGTGTAGAGCAGCTTAGCCCGCGTGCGGTCGGCCGTGTTGACGGCCTCGCCGAGCAGTTTGTCCAACTCCGGATTGCTATAGCGGCAGCGATTGAAGCGATAGTTATCTTTGCCGGTCAGGAAGGTGAACAGGTCGCGCAAAAAGATCGGGTCTTGATTGCCGCCGACCCAGCGACCGGCCGTTAGTTGATATTGCCCGTTCACTTGTGCTTCGCGCAGCGTGTTGTCTTCGAGCGTGTCAATGCTGACGGGCAAGCCCACATCTTGCAGTTGATTCTGGATGACGCTCGCGTACTGCCGCACGACGACGTTGCTCGCAGAGATTTTGAACGCGAGCGGTTTATCGAGACGTTGGCGCGGGCCTGAGCCGTCCGGGTCGCGCAAGCCCGCTTCGTCTAATAACTGTTTAGCTCGCGCCGGATCGAAGTTATAAGTTTGCCCCGGCGCGTAAGCCCACGATTCGGGCGGCAACATCGAGTGCGCGACGCGCGCTTGTCCTTGTAACAGATTCTGCACGATGCTCTCGCGGTCAATCGCATATGCGATGGCTTGCCGCACACGCGCGTCATTGAGCGGCGCGCTCTGTGTATTGAAGCCGAGCCATTGAATGTTCGCACCCGGCCCTTGCTCGATCTTGAGGTTCGGGTCTTTCGCCAGCGCGACGTAAGCATCGGGTGAGAGCGCCGTGTTGATTGCGAGGTCAACCCGACCGCTGCGCAGTTCCGCTTGCTGTGTGTTGGCATCGAGGATGACGCGCACACGCAATGTCTTAATGTTCGGTGCGCCTTCCCAGTAATCGTTATTCGCTTCCATGTCCACGACCTGTTGCGACTCGTTCCAACTGACGAACTTGAACGGGCCGGAGCCGATAGGATGCTGCGCCAACGACTCGAAAGTGCCTTCAGGGATGATCGGCACGGGCACGAGGTTTGATTGGAGTTCCAACCACGGCCGACGGAGATGAAAGACGAGCGTGCGTGCGTCGGGCGCATCAATCGCGGTGATGAACGGTTGCTTGTTTGCGCCTGAGCCTTCATAGAAGGACGCGGCTTTTGGATAATCGGAGGCGAGCAGTTTATCGAAAGTGTACTTCGCATCAGCGGCGGTCAGCGGTTTGTCGTTATGAAATTTTACGTTGTCGTGGAGCGTGAAGGTGACGGTCAGCCCGTCTGGCGAAGTCTGTATTTGGTCGGCCAACTCCGGCACATAATCGAAGTGCTCATTCTTGCGTACCAGCGAATTAAACATTAATTGCCGGAAGCGCTCGCTCGCCGCATCGAAGCCTTTCAACGGATCAAGCGTCTTTGGACTCGCCTCCAACACCATGACGAACGCTGTGCCGCGCCGGGCACAACCATTCCATAACAGGGCCAGGCAGAGGCTAAGAGCGATGGACGCGAAGCGGATGGCTGGCATCAGATTTTGCCTCCGTATGTGTAGTTGAGCTTGCGATTGAGTGCGCTGATCTCGTCAGAGAGTTGAACTAGACGCACAGGGTCGAAAGGCAGCGGGGGTTGGGTCAACGCCTTAGCCGCAGCGATGCGGCGGAGCGACATATCAATGCGCTCAATTGTGAGCCGGCCGTCGCGCGTCGCTTGCAACAGCGCATGGTAGCCGCGCCGGATCAATTCAGGCCGCGCGCAAATAAGCAGCATGTCCTCGCCGGCTTCGATGGCCAGACGGGCCGCATCTTCAATCTCGTAATGACGGGCAATCGCGCCCATCTCCATGTCATCGGTGACCACTAAGCCGTCGAAACCAAGTTCTTCACGTAGCAGGCGCGTGACAATCTCATGATTGATCGAAGCGGGTACGAGCGTGCCGCCCGCGACACCATGATGTATATCTATGTTAGGAAAGCCGCCGTGACTGACCATGAGGGCGCGCACCATATTGTCTTCGCGTTGAAACAACTCGATATAGGGCGCGAGGTCTTGCGCGATCAGATCGTCGTGGGTGAGTTTGATAATCGGCATTTCGTGATGCGAGTCCACCTCGCCCGCGCCGATGCCAGGAAAATGTTTGGCGCAGCCCAGACAGCCCGTGCCTTGCAAACCGCGCAGATAGACCATCGTGTAGCCCAGCACTTCGCCGGGCGAGCGACCGTAGGAGCGTGAATAGAGACCGTTCGAGAGCAGATCGCGGTCGTCGGTCATGATAGACATGACCGGCGCGAAGTTCATGTTGAAGCCGAGCAGCCGCAAAACTTCGCCGGTGATCCGCCCAAGCTCACGTGCGCCGGCCAGATCGCCGTGCTGGCGTATGGTGCGCGCTGCCGGCATGGGCGTGCAGACTTTACGCAGCCGATCAACCAGTCCCCCCTCTTGATCGATACCGAGCAACGGTTCGTGCGGCGAGATTGCGCGCACGGCGTCGAGCAGTCCGCGCAGTTGCGTGGTGGTGGCCACGTTGCGCCCGAAGATGATCACGCCGCCCGGCATGATCTCTGAAACGAGCGCGTGCGCTTCGGCGTCGAACTCAGTGCCCGGCAGCCCGATGTAGAGCAGTTGCCCGATCTTCTGTTCGAGCGGCAGTGATGTGAGATCGTTAATCATTACTCAGAACCAAACTGCAAAGGTGAAAAGGCAGCAGCTCAGCCCGGCCTGCGTGCTTGTTGCACAAACATTGACCGGGACAGAGCCGCTGCCCGACAGACATTTTGCGCCGATGGCTGTTGGCGTACGACCGATGAATGAACTGTCTGTTCAAACGATTCGCTTGCGTATGTTAATTAGGAGCGCGCGGATTTCTTCGTGCGATAAGGTTTCTACTGCAACGTTGCGCAGTTCGTCAAGCAAACTCTGATTAACCACATCGAAGAGCGTCGCCTGCGCGGCGAGCGCCTGCCGGCGCACACGGCGCGCGGCCTGAGTGAGCGCTCCGTCGTCAACGTTCGCCGCCGATAGTTGCGGCGCGTTTGCTTGTTTCATCGGCGCAGGATTCGTTTCCGTCGGCTCGACCTGCTCCGTGAACACAGCTAGCTCATAACGCTCCAGTCGCTCTAAAACTTCGCGCGCACGAATCAATACAGCCGGCGGCAGACCAGCCAGACGCGCAACCTCGATACCGTAAGACTTAGATGCCCGCCCGCGCTCAAGCCGGTAGAGAAAGATAACTTCGCCCTCACGCTCGGCAACGCGTATCTGATAATTCTGCGCGCCCGGCAGACGCTCGGCTAATTCTGTTAGTTCGTGATAGTGCGTGGCGAATAGAGTTTTGGCCGCATGGGCCGGCGAGTCGTGCAAATGTTCCGCGACGGCCCAGGCGATGGAAAGGCCGTCGAAGGTGGCCGTGCCGCGTCCGATCTCGTCTAGTACCACGAGCGAACGCGGGCTGGCATTGTGCAAGATGGCGGCGGTCTCCGTCATTTCAACCATAAAGGTTGAGCGCCCGCGCGAGAGATCATCCGACGCGCCCACACGCGTCCAGATGCGATCAAAGAGCGGCAAACGCGCACGCTCAGCCGGCACGAATGAGCCGGTTTGCGCCAGCAGCGCGATGAGTGCGGTCTGCCGCAGGACTGTCGAATTGTGACTGACAAGTCCATTCGCGATGTACGAATGTTCCTGCGCAACTGAAAGATCAAACACTTCTGCCGTGCCACGTTCGATGTTCACGACCGGATCGTAGAAGTAACGCTGCCCCGACACGGCTTGCAACTCAGGGCAGGCGATGCCGCTCTGCGCGCAATAGGCGATTAGCTCATTGAGCTTACGATAAGAGACGTTCCGACCTTGCGGCAGGTAGGTGTAGAAAATAGAGTTGATGTCCGTAACGCGTTTTAGCGCGAGGGGGTTGTCGTGTTTAGCCACGATGCGCGCTTGCACCGCCCTAAGGGGCACAGCAAGGTGTGGGATGTCAATGTTTGGGCGGCGTACGTCGGAGGCTAGGCTGCGCCTTTCGCGCTTGCGCGGTAAGCGAAAGCCGATTAGCTCGTGAAAATTAATAGCTTCCGCGCCGTACAGGGCCAGCAAGTAAGCGGGCCGCGCCTTAGTCCGCTTCACGCGCAGAGAGGCCACGATGCCGAAATTCAGTAAGAGCAATTGCACTTCGCGCGCGAGTCGTGGGGAAGCGGTCGAGAGGTAAACCTTGGCCTGCCTGTTCGCGGCCCAACCGTCTGTGTCGAACAAACCTTGTAAGAACGCAGCCACGACCGATTTGGGCGCGCACATGATGGAGTGCGGTACTTGCTTTTCGTGTGCATGATGGTAGCCGACGCCAAGGTGTGCGAGGAAAGTGCGAATCTGCCGGCTGCACACGACATAAGCAATCCGCCCCCGCTGGCGGGCCGGCTCGTAGCCGAAGAGCCTGGAGACGATACGCGCGAACTCGGTCGCGAGGAATTCGTCCGCTGTCGTCAGCACAAATTCGCGCTGGTATGTCAGCGTGCCAGCGCCGATCAACAATCCCATTAGATAAGCCATGTCTTCGTCCAGCCGCACCGGAAGGCGATGCTGCTTGGCACGTTTGGCACAAGCATCCGTGCTGAAGGAGATACACGTCTCTTGGCCCCAAAGATCAACCCGGCGATCAATGGCGAGCATATCGCTCACTACCAACTCGTCGAGCCTCTTCCAGCGCTCCGCCCCGTCGGCGTGCCGAACCCAGACGCGATGCGCAGGTGTGCCTTCAAGCTGATAACCGAACCGTGTCTTGATTTGGATGGTCGCTTGGTCGCCGCCCCGGTAAAAGTGTGTGGCTCGGCCTCTGCCAAGCCGGGTTTGCACTTGGCATGATAATGCTGAAAAAGTGTTTGCCGTCGCGCCGTCCGGCATCAAGTCTCGGATCGGAAGTAACCCGCGATCTGTGAAAATGAGTGTCTCACCGCTCAAACATTTGCCGCCCATGTTTGGCCCCGTGATGATGAGCAAACGATCAGTCGAATTATTCATGTACAGGTCGTTCGGGATGAACGGGGCACTGCTCGTCGCTTCGATCACCGGGTGACGGCCGGCGACGATCTCGATCTCATCACCATCATGTACCACGGGCCGATTGTAACGCTGCCGCACTGCGGTCGTGGCGAGCGCGGCCACTACGTCGAGCATGGCCAGCGCGCGGGCGGTCGTCTGCAAACGCTTCATCTCGGCCGCGACACGTGCGCGCACATCAGCGAAGAGGGAAGTCTCAAGTTCGCGTATGCGCTCCTCCGCGCCCCGCACGCGTTGCTCCCATTCTTTCAATTCAGGCGTCGTGTAGCGTTCGGCATTGGCGAGGGTTTGCCTGCGCTCATAATCGTGGGGCACACGCGCTGCGCTGGCTTTCGAGACTTCTATGAAATAACCGAAGACGTTATTGAAGCGCACACGCAAGCTGTTGATGCCCGAGCGCGCACGCTCGCGTGCTTCGAGCGCGGCGATGGTCTGCTTGGCGTCGCGATTGATCGCGCGCAACTCGTCCAACTCGGTTGAATAACCATCACGAATCGCGCCGAGGTCTGCGAGGTTGAGCGGCGGGTCTTCACTGATCGCCTGCGCAAGCAACTCGCACACATCCGGCAACTCATCGGTGCTGTCGTGCAGCACTTGAAGTAGGGACGCTTCCGCGTCCGATAACGTCCGGCGAATTGCTGGGACTTGTTCCAACGAACGGCGCAAGGCGGCGAGGTCACGCGGGGTGGCGGTGTTCATGCTGACGCGTGCGCAGAGGCGTTCCAGATCAGATACATCTTTCAGTCGTGCGCGCACTTGATCGCGCGTGATCTGCGAGCCATAAAAATGTTCGACCGCGGTCTGCCGCGCTTCTATCTCACCGCGCTTGAGCGAAGGGCGGAGCAGCCACGAGCGTAATAGACGCGCACCCATGCCTGTGACGGTCGCATCAATTGTGCCGAGCAGCGTGTGCGTGCGGCCGGCGTCGTTTTGGGCCTCGACAAGCTCCAGATTGCGCACCGTCACGGCGTCAAGCACTAGATGATCTCGTGCTGCGAAATAGTTAATGTCGTTAATATGTACGGCCGCTTCGCGCTGCGTCTCACGTGCGTAGCGCAGACATGCACCTGCGGCGCTGACGGCCGACTCTTTTTGCTGTAAGCCGTAGCCTTCGAGCGTCCTTACACCGAACTGTTCAAGCAGTAGCGTGGCACAACTAATCGGCTCCCAGAGCCAATCATCGAGCGGCGTAAGCGTCGTATTCAGCCCTGCAAAAGCTGTCGCTTCCGCCGGCATAATGCGCGCGAGCGGCGCGGGCTGTGAATTTATGTGCGCCGGTTGCACCAGTGATAAAGGCAACGGTGTGGTATGTGTCCGCCCTGGATATGCATCGCTGATAAGGGGTGTGAGCGAGGCAGGGAAGAGCAACTCGCGGGGTGCGTAGGATTCAATGTCGGCTCGTATGCTCGTCCATGCGTCCACGCCTTTTGCTTCAGTCACACGAAATTCGCCGGTGGAGAGATCGAGAAAGGCTGCGCCGTACCGCTCACCCGCGCCGCATACAGCCGCGAGATAGATCGCTTCGCGCGCTTCGATCAACTGTGGATCAATGGCCGTGCCCGGCGTAATAACGCGCACCACTTCGCGCCGCACCAACTTCTTTGTCTTCGTGGGGGCCTCGGTCTGCTCGCAGATAGCGACGCGATAGCCTTTACGTATCAAGCGCGCGACGTAGCCAGCGATAGCATGATGCGGCACGCCGCACATGGGGATGGCCGCGCCGCGCTCCTTGTGTCGTGCGGTCAGCGTGATTTCCAATTCTCTTGCACCGGTGACGGCATCATCGAAGAAAAGCTCATAGAAGTCGCCGAGCCGGAAGAAGAGCAATGTGCCGGGATGTTGCTGCTTCAGTTCCTGATATTGCCGCAGCATAGGGGTAAGCGTTGTCTCAGTCATGTTCTATCCATTATGAGGTATCTAATGGTGTTGAGCATATTGCAGTAAAAGATAGAGACAGGCAAGTCAATTAACTAAGAAATAGAAAAATACGAGCTGGATGGCTATGCTAGCCGGTAATCATTGAAAAGCTCAGGTATAACTTTAACTTGGTCGCCGCGCCGACTGTTCATGTAAGATGTCAGATACAAATCAAACTTGAGTTCCGTGCTGGGGTGGAGGCTGCGCATTTGTCTAATGGTATGTTAATCAGCGCTCCATGTATTTGTGATATGCTCGCCTAGCTTACTGAGCTAAATCAAGCAGGGGTATCTGATGGATCTGAGAACGCAAATCGCCACGCTCTTCGTGCTTGCTATCCCGGTCGCTTGTGTTGCATGGACTGTCACGCATGAAGAGGTCTTTCGAGAGCCGCGTGAGTTCTGTGCTGAGCGAAGCAAAAGTTGTCGGCGTCTATTTGAGCGGAAATTTTTCTATCTCTTCACCTGCGAATATTGTTTCAGTCATTATGTAGCCCTCTTGTTCCTGATCGTCTTCCGCTTCAAATTGCTCTACCCAGACTGGCGCGGTTATCTCGTCGCGGGCTTTGCATTGGTATGGATCGCTAATCAATATATGAGTTTCTATAATCGCCTACGCTTAGATATAAAGGGCGAGAAAATTGAGCACGAGATATTAGAAAAGACGAAAGTCAAGGATAGTAAAGTAATATGATTTCAATGAGATAGTAAGGAAAGGCTCATGAATGATCTGAATGAGTTCTACCACTGTACTCATCATATCTATAATGGCTTTCAACCAAAGAAAATTTCGGCTACATGATAAATCTCCTCGTCGAGTCGTTTGACCTCGCGCAATGCTTCATCGAGTGGGATGCTGACCATGCGGTTGCCTTGCAAGGCAGCCATCTGCCCCCATTCACAGGCGCGCACCATCTCGTAGGCTTTGATGCCAAAGCGCGTGGCGAGCACGCGATCAAAGGCTGAGGGAGTGCCGCCGCGTTGCACATAGCCTAGTTTGGTCACGCGGGTCTGGATGCCAGTACAGCGTTCGATCTCACGCGCTAACAAGCTGCCGATGCCGCCGAATTGACCTTTGCGGTAAATCTCAGCCATCTCGTCAGCGCTAATAAAATTCTCTTCCGGGCGTGGGTGTGCGTATTCCGAGACGACAATGATAGAGAAGGGGCGGCCTTGCCCGGCGCGATGCATGATGAACTCGCAGACGCGCGAGAGTCTAAATGGGTGCTCAGGCACGAGCACTACGTCCGCGCCCCCCGCGATGCCGCCATAGGCCGCGATCCAACCGGTATGTCGTCCCATGACTTCCACGACCATCACACGGTGATGCGACTCGGCCGTGGAGTGCAGGCGATCAACTGCTTCGGTCACGATGTTGACCGCCGTATCGAAGCCGAAGGTAAAGTCCGTGCCGCCAACGTCGTTATCAATCGTCTTAGGCACACCGACGATCTGGAATTGATGTGCGTGCCACATGTCGCGAGCGGTCTTCAGCGAGCCGTCGCCGCCGATGACAATGAGGGAGTCGAGTTGGTAGCTCTGCCAAATGTGACGTATGCGCGGAATGTGCGCTTGCTCTTCGAACGGGTTGATGCGCGACGTGCCGAGGATCGTGCCGCCGCGCGGAAGTATGCCGGTTACGGAAGCGCGTGTGAGCGGTTCGATGTCGTCTTCGATGAGACCGCGCCAGCCGTTCTTCACGCCGAGCACTTCTGCCCCTTCGTTCGTCGCCCGGCGGACGACGGCGCGGATGACAGCGTTGAGACCGGGGCAGTCGCCGCCAGCAGTAAGAAGCCCAATGCGCACGCTCATGTAAACAATCTGACGCGGCCCAGTTCCGAGCAACAGTTTGCGTTGAATTATTAGCCGTGCCTATAATCGCGCGACCTCCAGCAGCATGTCAAACTTGAGGCGCGCCGGAAAAAAGGACGCATGCACAGTTCAGTTCGTCGTGCATGCCGGTGACTGTGCAACAGCAACGGGAGCCACTCATCTTGAGCGTTGATACGACGACCGACGTGCGCAGCGTCGCCGTCGTCGCCGACGGGCGTGTGTGCGCGCAGACGACAAGCTGTCTTCGGGGTGCGCAGGCGGCGAGCTTGCTCGGTGATATTGATATGGTGCTGAAAGAGGCGAGCGCGGGACTAAAAGAGATCGCCCTCTTTGCGGTGGCAACGGGGCCGGGCAGTTTTACGGGATTACGCACGGGCATAGCGACGATCAAAGCATTGGCGGCGACTCTCAATAAACCGATTGTGGGCGTGCCCACGCTGCACGCAGTAGCGCACGCTGTCGGAAGCGCTACGTTTATTGTTGCTGCCTTACCGGCGGGACGCGGCGAACTTTTCGTGCAACTATTCGCTGTCGGCCCCGATGGGACAATCGAAGAGCTTAGTAGTGCGGCACATCTCGCGCCATCCGTCTTAATGGAACGTGCGCTCGCTTGGCCGACGCCCCTGACTTGGGCTGGCGCGGGGGCGCATACGCAAGTTGCGGCCATTAAGGATGCGGCAGAGCGAGCCGGTTATAAATGGCTGAGCGAGTCCGATAAGGCCGGTTCGGAGAGACGCGAGGCAATCGGAGAAGGCACGCGCGTATGGACTCTGGCGCGAGAGGTGAGCGCATACGCGGCCGAGATCGCGGCGCAGGCACTCATTGCATATCGAGCCGGCCACACCATAAATGCTGAGGAGTTGCATGCGCTTTACGTGCGTCTGTCAGATGCGGAGTTGAATGAAAAATGTCGTGTGTAGAGCGAGCGAGTGTGGGGGCGCAGCGCAATTTCCGGATTGATCGGACGACGCAGCATGATCTGCTCGAAGTGGTCGAGCTTGAAGAGGCTTGCCAGTTGAGCGCGTGGGGCTGGGAGTCATACCATGCGGAGCTTGCCCGCCCCGAAGCGATCATGTTGGTGGCGCGGCGCAAGACGCCGGATTGGCAGACCGGTAAGTCGCTCTATGGTTTCGTCGCCGCGCGTATCGCGGCTGATGAGTTGCACGTTAATAACATCGGCGTGTGCGCGGCGGCGCGCGGATGCGGCATCGGCGGCGCGTTGTTGCGCGCGACCATCGCCACCGGACGTAGGCTCGGCGCGCGGCAGGCGTTTCTTGAAGTGCGCGCCGGTAATGTTGCCGCACAGGCGCTCTACCAGCGTTGTGGTTTCGTGGTGGCTGGCCGGCGGCGCAACTACTATCGCGATCCGGTCGAGGACGCGCTCGTCATGAGTGCTACGTTGTAACTTGGAATCAATGTTGGCCTTGCTACACGTGCTGCATTTGGGCTACCATTTTTCTACAACAACGAGCAGGGCGCGCGGCCACGTCGCCCGACAGTCCGCGCGTGAGTTATTGACAACACACCGCCACAGACGCATCTGTTAAAGGAGGCTTCCACGTATGGAGATCACCAGCACGGACGGCTTAAAGGAACAATTGATCGTGAGCGACCCGGAGTTTCGTGAGTTGGCGCGCGAGCATGGGAAATACGACGCGCGTCTGCGCGAGCTCTCGGCGTTGGCTTATCCGAACGACGAAGAGCAATTGGAAGAGATCACGTTGAAGAAGAAGAAGCTGGCCGTGAAAGATCAGATGCAAGAGATCATGCTGCGCCACCGACAACAGACGAGCGCGGCGCACTGATCGCCGGCGCACAACCGGCATGCGACACGACAACTAACTGGTAATACTTAACCGACGGGGACGCCGCACCGCAAACGTGCGCCCCCGTCTTTGTTCTATGAGGCAAGGCGCGCTGCACAAGTCGAAGTCCGTGCGGCAGCAACATACCGGCTAATGATTATGGTAAGAGATGGTCTACCATTCGTCGCTATACCACTGGGGCTTGCGTTTATTGCCGTAAGCTTGGGTTATATCTGGCTGGCGCTTCCATTCGTCTTGCTCGCCATTTTTATGGCCTACTTCTTCCGCGATCCACAGCGCAACCTACCCGGCGAACCCAATATAGTCGTAGCCCCAGCTGACGGCCGCGTGACCCGCGTCAGCCCCGCCTTCGCCGATCAGCTCGACGCGCCGACAGTAGTTAGTATTTTTTTAAGCCCGCTCGATGTGCATATCAATCGCGCGCCTATCGCGGGCGAGATCGTTGATGTGACGCGCACGCGCGGGCGTTTCGTCATGGCGACCCGCGCAGATGCCAGCCTCGTCAACGAGCAGAACGCGCTAACGATTCGGGGCGAGCGGATCACGGTCGTCTGCCGGCAGATCGCAGGCGTCCTGGCGCGGCGCATTGTCTGTTGGAAACGTGCGGGCGAGCGCGTTGCCTTGGGGGAGCGGTTCGGTTTGATTAAGTTCAGTTCGCGCACCGATCTGGTGCTACCGCCGGAAGTTGAAGTGATTGTTAAAGTCGGCGAGCGCGTGCGCGGCGGTGTTAGCATCATCGGGAGGATTCGCGCATGAGCGCTACACAACTGCAAGTCGAAGACAGCCACGCACCGCATCCGGAACGAAAAGGCCTGCGCAAAGGTCTCTATCTCATCCCCTCGGCCTTTACGGCCGCGAATATCGGGATGGGCTATTTTGCGGTGATGGGCGCATTGCAGGGGTTTAAATTGCTTCAAGGTGGAACTGATCTGGAACTCAATCGAGCCGCCTTGCATTTCGATAGCGCCGCCCGCGCCATCGGTTGGGCTTGGGTCTTCGACGCGCTCGACGGGCGCATCGCGCGGCTGACCAAAACGACTACAGAGATCGGCGTGCAACTCGACTCGCTGGCTGACGTTTTGACGTTCGGCATCGCGCCGGCCGTGCTCGTCTACAGTTGGGGATTTGGGGCCGCGCTCGCCGATGGCAGCGATGCGCTCAAACTCGGCTGGTTTCTCTCCTTTATGTTCTTGATCTGCGGCGTGTTCCGCCTTGCGCGCTTCAACGTACAAGCAATGCGTCCGCGCGTGCTGGCCGAAGGCTCAATTAAAGTTGATAAGAAGAATTTCGTCGGCCTACCTATACCACTAGCGGGCGGACTGATCGCCGCCATCGTGCATTTCGCGCCACAGCCGCTCGCACGCTATAGCGCGGAATTAGGGGCGCTTTATAGCGGACTGTTGATGGGGCTAGTGGCGTTGCTCGCGATCCTGATGGTCAGCACCGTGCGCTACAGCAGTTTCAAAACGGTCGGGACGGATCGACGTAGCACACGGGTTGCTATCTTGGTCGTTGCTGCCATTGGTATGTTGGTCTGGCTCTACTCGCGTTATGTAGTGCTTGCGCTCGTTACGCTGTACGTGCTGCATGGTCTGTTCATGCGCCTCGTTTCGCTCATACGCTCAATGCTTGTCCGCTGAATGAGCGTGGCGCATTGCTCGGTTTGGATTATGGTTAATGAGGTTGTTGCTGAACAACTGTTGCGGGCGGCGCGAAGGCTAACAGCCCGTGTCGGGTTGTAATTAATAGAATATTGTGCGCGATGATGGGAGAGGCGGCCGTGGTGCCATCCACACCCACCTCTAAGCTATTCAGCGTCTTACCGTCATGCAGCGCGAGGACGACGCAAGCATCGCCGCCGAGGGGGGCAAACAGTGCGCTGTCCGCATTTGTTAATGGCTGCGCTGCGATCCGACCCGCAAGCTGACGTTTCCACATACGCTCGCCGCGCCCATAGGAAAGTAGATAAACGAAATTGTCGAGCGAGGCAACGATAAGCCCGTTCGACGTGGCGGCGACGGATTGCACCCCCGCACCTGTGCGTGTGCGCCAACGCAGCCGCCAACTCGTTTCATCAAGGGCGTAGACATAGCCATCGGCTGAGCCAAAGAAAATTAGTTGGCTCGCCACCGCGATGGGTCCGCGCACGGCCCCGCGGGTCTGATAACGACGAAGGGTCTGCCCAGTTTGATCATCTATGACTAACAGCGAACCATCTTCGCTACCAATATACAGTCGTCCATCGTGCAAGACCGGCTGGGAGGCAAATGCTGCCGTGTACTGTGTAAGCCATCTGAGTTCGCCGGTCTCTTTCGTGAACGCGTAGATGCGTCCATCTGAGGTGCCACCGAAGATGGTTGTTGCGCTGGCCAATAACGTCCCCCTGATCGGCCGAGGGAGTGTGTGCATCCAGCGTGTGACACCACTTGTATGACTGAGCGCACGTAAAGCCCCGGTGGCACGATAAAAGCTTTGGCCTTCGTTGGCGTCTGCGGACTCGTTTGCCACATAGACGCCGCGCTCATCAGCGACCGGAGCGGCCGAGACTGTGCCGCCCATCTCGGTTTTCCAAAGTAATTGACCGTTAACAGTATTCAAGGCAACAAGCTCGCCTCCCGCCAGCGGTAGATAGACGTTGGTATCGTGCGTTGCCGGAGTAAGATTAACCGTATTGGTGGTCGGATATTGCCATTGGGAGATTAAAGGCTGAGAAAAAATGGACTGCTGACCGGCACTCCTTGTAGGGGAAGGGATAAGCACGAGTGCGCCAATAGTGAAAGAAAACAGCAACAGGCGGGCGCAACTCCAACCAGCAGCACGCACGCGTACGTTGGAGCTATACTTTTTAATAAGCTTGCACATACAATTGACCTACTCAAGAATGCTGACCTGAAGCTATGAGCATAGCCTAACTCCGAGAAATCTGCATTCAAGTCAGACGTACCAACATCCATGGAGGTTGACTCAAAACTTGGCAGACCCGCAACAACATGACACGGTTATTATTATTGATTTCGGTTCGCAATATACGCAATTGATCGCCCGCCGGATACGCGAAGCTGGAGTCTATTGTGAAATCTGGCCCTACAACCTGACCACTGAAAAACTACGAGCCTTGCATCCATGCGGGCTGATCCTTTCGGGTGGTCCCGCGTCTGTCTATGACGAAGATGCGCCCCAATTAGCCCCTGATTTGCTTGATGCGGCACAATGCCCGGTGCTGGGTATCTGCTACGGTTTGCAGTTGCTGACCACCGCAATGGGTGGGGAAGTGCGCCCCTCAAAAAATCGCGAATATGGTTATGCCCGATTGAAGGTGACGCAGCCGGATAGTCGTTTGTTTACAGGGGTGCCGGAAGAGATAGATGTTTGGCTCAGCCATGGAGATTATGTCACCCAAGTGCCGACAGGATTTCGCATAACAGCACGAACGGATTATGCGCTTAATGCATTTGAAGATTTAAGCGGCTGCATATTTGGTGTTCAGTTCCATCCAGAAGTCGCACACACGCTATACGGCGCAGAAATTTTGCGCAACTTTATCTTTGGTATTTGTCATGCCCGAGCCGATTGGTCGCCTCGTTCAATCATTGCGGAGCAAGTAGATCGTGTGTGCAGGCAGGTGGGCAACGGAAGGGTTGTCTGCGGTCTATCAGGGGGGGTGGATTCAACTGTCGCAGCCGCCCTCGTGCATGAGTCCATCGGTACGCGGCAGACATGTATCTTCGTAAACAACGGGCTATTAAGAGAAGGTGAATTCGAGGCGACGCTACGTCTTTTCAAGCAACAGATGAGCTTAAACGTACGGGGCGTGGATGCCGCAGAGCCGTTTTTATCTGCACTGCGCGGCGTGACTGACCCGGAAGAGAAGCGGCGCATTATTGGGCGTGTATTTATCGAAGTCTTCGAGGCGGAAGCGGAGCAGATCGGCGAGGTTGAGTATCTGGTGCAGGGCACACTATATCCGGATGTGATTGAGTCGGTCTCCGTCCGCGGGCCTTCGGCGGTTATCAAGAGTCATCATAATGTCGGCGGCCTACCTGCACAGATGCGTCTAAAGCTGATTGAACCACTGCGTGAACTGTTTAAAGATGAAGTGCGCCACATCGGGCGTGATTTAAAAGTGCCCGAGGAAATCCTGCGCCGTCACCCTTTCCCCGGACCCGGACTGGCAGTAAGAATTGTAGGTGAGATTACTGAGCATAACTTACGCCTACTGAGAGCCGTCGACCGCATCCTAGAAGAAGAATTGCGATTGGCTAATCTGTACGACGCCGTGTGGCAAGCCTTCCCGGTGCTGCTGCCTATTTCGTCTGTCGGTGTGATGGGCGACTTTAGAACTTATGAGCAGGTTGTGGCTATACGCGCGGTGACGAGTGTGGACGGCATGACTGCTGACTGGGCGCGCCTGCCGCACGACGTTTTGGCACGGATTTCGACGCGCATTGTGGCGGAAGTCCGAGGTATTAACCGTGTTGTCTACGATATAAGTTCCAAGCCGCCGAGCACCATTGAATGGGAGTGAGTGTGCATTGTAATAGCAAGTGTGCAGCACTCAAGCATTTTCTTACTTGAATTATGGGAAACCCCTCTTCGCGCAGGAGTTCTCGTTCGACCTATTGCTTTCAGTCAATATCTAGGGGCGAGTCCTGCAGTACTATACGTGATATAGTGCCCAACGTTCGCTCGACTAGCTGCACACGATCAGTCGCTCCAATAATTCAATGTTCGCGTCAAATATAAGTGCCCAAGAATAACTTCGTCCACTTGCACCTCCATTCCGATTACAGCCTGCTTGACGGGGCGATTCAGATCAAGCCCTTGGCCAAACGCGTTGCGGAACTCGGCATGCCGGCCTGTGCCATTACCGATCACGGCAATATGTACGGCGCGATCTCTTTCTACAACGCTATGAAGGCGCAGGAGGTCAAGCCGATATTAGGCTGTGAAGTTTACATCACGCGGGGCAGCCGATTCGAGCGCGCGAAACCGTCCGCCAAGCCAGGTGATAAGGCGAACTTTCATTTGATCCTGTTAGCGAAAAACCTCGAAGGCTATCACAATCTGGCCCGGCTTACTTCCAAGTCTTATACTGAAGGTTTTTATTACAAGCCGCGCATCGATCGGGAGCTGCTGGCAAAACACAGCGGTGGTTTAATCGGGCTTTCAGCCTGCATGTCCGGCGTGCCGGCCGCCCTCTTGGCTCGTGGGGCATGCGACGAAGCAGCGGCGGCAGCCCATGAGTTTCAAGAGATTTTGGGGCCGGGCAACTATTTTCTCGAAATACAGGAGCACGACTTAGACGCGCAGAAACGCATCCGAAAAGATTTAGTAGCTTTAGCAAAACGGACGGGTGTGCCACTCGTGGCCACGAACGACTCGCATTATCTTATGCCGGAGGACGCCCGGGCGCATGATGTGCTGCTCTGTATAGGCTCGGGTAAGTCTGTGCAAGATACGAACCGCCTACGCTACGGCTCGCCTTACTTTTATGTGCGCTCCGCCGAAGAGATGTGGCGTATCTTTGGCGCAGAGATGCCTGAGGTCCTGCATAGGACTGTTGAAATTGCCGAGATGTGCGACATCAAGTTACCTTCGGGCATCAACCATCTGCCGATCTATCCGATCCCAACAAGCGATGCAGGATTGACTACTGATGAGTACTTTGAAAAGGTCGTCAGGGAAGGGTATGAGCGCCGGCGCGCACAGGTTTGGGATATTGCCCAGCAGCGCGGCGAGTTACGCCATACGCTGACCGAGTATCAAGAGCGTATTTCGCGCGAGATCGCCATGATCAAGCAGATGGGCTTCCCCAGCTATTTTTTGATCGTGTGGGATTTCATTCGTTATGCGAAAGAGCGGGCGATTCCGGTCGGCCCGGGCCGTGGCTCAGCCGCTGGTTCATTAGTAGCCTATTGCTTAGAAATTACAGACATCGACCCGCTCCAGTATGATTTGCTGTTTGAAAGATTTCTAAACCCCGAACGTGTCTCCATGCCGGATATTGACATAGATTTCTGTGTCCGTGGGCGCGAAGAAGTCATTAAGCACGTAACTAATTTTTACGGCCGTGACTCAGTCTGCCAAATAATCACCTTCGGTACATTGGCCTCAAAGGCGGCAATTAAAGACGTAGGACGAGCCCTTAGCGTGCCCTACGCAGAAGTCGAGCGGATAGCAAAAATGATTCCCCCGCCCGTGCGGGGGCGTAATATATCAATCACACAAGCTTTGGAGCAGGTGCCGGAGTTACGTAAAGCAGTCGAAGAAAATACCCAGATCAAAGAGTTGATCGACATCGCCCGTCGTTTGGAAGGTTGTGCGCGACACGCGTCAGTCCATGCCGCCGGGGTGGTTATTTCGCCTGCGCCTTTGGCTGAACTCGTACCAGTGGCAGTCTCATCGCGACAGGAACTAACTACGCAGTACGCCATGGCGGATCTGGAAAAGACCGGGATGTTAAAGATGGATTTCCTGGCACTAACTACCTTAACTATTATAAGCGACTGCTTAATCACTATTAAGCAGTCGCTTGGTAAGGAGGTGGATTGGACGCACATACCGCTGGATGATCAAAAGGCAATGGGCCTCTTCGCTGCCGGTTGTACAGATGCGATTTTTCAGTTTGAGTCACAAGGAATGCAGGAGATTTGCCGGCGTTTGCGCCCGAAGGGGTTGGAAGATTTGGCAGCACTGAACGCACTCTACCGGCCCGGCCCGCTTGATGGAGGGATGGTTGACGATTTTATTGAACGGCACCATGGACACAAGTCCGTCCGCTATATAGTGCCGGAGATGAAAGACATTCTCTCCAATACCTATGGGATTATCGTCTATCAAGAGCAGATCATGCAGTTGGCTCAAACACTCGCAGGATTTAGTTTAGGTGAAGCAGACTTGATGCGCCGGGCTATGGGCAAAAAGAAACGCGAGGAAATGGCTCTGCACGAAAAGAAATTCGTAGCGGGCGCAATCGAAAGGGGAATCAAAGAGGAGAAAGCTGAGCAGATATTTTCCCTGATGGCTCAGTTTGCAGATTATGGTTTCAATCGTAGTCACAGCGTTGCTTATGCGTATTTAGCATTCCAGACTGCCTATCTAAAAGCTCATTATCCTGAACACTTTTATGCTGCGGTACTCTCAAACGAAATTGAGGACACGGCTAAAGTTTTCAAATATTCAAACGAGTTAAGGGCACAAGGCATAAGACTCCTACCGCCCGATGTGAACGAGAGTTATGGTGGATTTACCCCCTTGCAGGGAGCAATCCGTTATGGACTAGCAGCGATAAAAGGCGTGGGGCAGTCCAGCGTAGAGGCTATACTCGATGGGCGGCAAATCGGCCCTTTTAAATCAATATTCGATTTTGCCGAACGCGTTGGCCAGCATGCGATCAATAAAAGAGTGCTTGAGAGCCTCGTGTGCGCAGGGGCCTTCGATTCGCTGGCAATTGATGGAGATGCTAGTCGGCATGCCTTGCGTGCGCGCCTGTTTGCTGCGGTAGATGCATCTCTAGGCAGAGGAGCCCGTGCGCAAAATGACAGGCAAAACGGACAGAGTGGTTTATTCAGTACACATGCGGACGTAGCTGTTAGGCCGGAGACAGAGACTTTGCCAGCAGTAGAACCTTGGACGCATCATACGCTGCTTACTGGTGAGAAGAATTCAATTGGCTTCTATATTACTGGCCATCCTTTAGAGAACTATGCTGATGTTTTAGCTGAGCTAAAGTGTGCTAGTGTTCTGAATCTACAGGGTTTTGAGCACGGAGCGCAGTTGCGATTAGGAGGTCTAATTACGGGCTTGCAAATGCGTACGACCAAAAAAGGCGACCGATTTGCATTATTACGCTTAGAAGATCAAACAGGCGGGGTTAAATGTGTCATTTGGCCTGATACGTTCAATAAATGCAAGCATCTACTGACAGATGATATGGCAGTATTAATTACTGGCAAAGTGGATTCCGGTGATGACAACGAGGCTTCAGTAATTGCTGATGAGGTGGTTGGTCTAGAGGATATTTTACAGCGGCGCGCTCGGGCTATCTTGTTGCGAGTGCCGATAGATAAAGCACCAAGCACAATCTTAGAAGGCTTATTTAAAGTGTTAGATAAATATAGAGGAGATTGTGAAGTCCTTATCGAGATGTATTTAGAAGGTGGCGTACTTGTGCGCACGCGAGCCCACAGAGCTTTGAGGGTTGAAGGTAGCCTTCAAATGGAGACGGCGGTGCGTAGCTTGGGCTGTACGGTCGAGTGGTTAGGCGGGGAACGCATACTGCATGAAGTTAGAGCTTGATGTGATTAAGTTATGTCCCTTGCTTTTATTAAAGGTTGGGGCTAGAGTAGTTAAGCACTTATTGAGAGGTGCTAAACTACTGACATGGAACGACCGAATCCCTTTTATCGCCGTTCCCGAATTTCCGCCAAGAAATTTCGTCAACTCTTACGCCTCTTTGCGCTGGATTTGACGGCTACTGACACGGCACAGTTGACCAGCCTAACGCGCAAAACTGTGACCACGATCTTTCTCAAAATCAGGGAGCGCATCGCACAAGAGTGCGAGCGTGAATCCCCGCTCTCGTCTGGCGAAGTTGAAGTTGATGAATCTTACTTCGGCGCTCGCCGCGTGCGTGGCAAGAGGGGGTGCGGGGCCGGTGGCAAGACCATCGTCTTCGGCCTCCTCAAGCGCGACGGGCGCGTCTATACGGAAATCGTGCCGGGCTGCAAAAAGGCCACGCTTCAGGCCATTATTCGCGGTCGTGTCGGGCCCGAAGCGGTGATTAACTCAGACGGCTGGCGCGGCTACGACGGACTGGTCGACGTGGGCTACTCAAAGCACTTCAGAGTCAATCACGGGCAGAGCGAGTTTGGGCGGGGCACGCATCATGTCAATGGAATAGAGAGCTTCTGGAGTTATGCTAAACATCGGCTCCAGCAGTTTCATGGCATCAAACCGGAGAAGTTCAATTTGCACTTCAATGGTTCGGACAGAATCAGGCGGCGAGTGCGCCGTAAGTTCTGAGATAGTCGTACTGCGGATGATTTTTAATCAAAGTCGGCTCTAAAGCTAACTTGGAAATAACCGCATCGAGCAGATGTTCATTGAACGCCCGTTGCTTCCAACTCGCTAAAGAGAAGACTTGTGGTTGTGGTGTTTCTTGCTCTGTGAGCGCTTCGATTTTGGTGACACCGACCGCGGCCAACGCCATGTTGAAATGAAAGTGCAGAGTTTCTTTGTCGCGGGCTTGGCAATCATTCAAGCCGGTGAACTGTTTCGCGTCGCGAAAGAGAAACTCGATCTGGAAACGCAACGTGTAGTAATCGTAAATCGTCCGGGCACTCAACTCGCAGTCAGTCGAGAACAAGACGACATAGCGCGGCTTCTCAGGCTTGGTGCGATTGACGACCACGCAGATGCGGATGTTGCGTTTGAGCGAGACACTGTTGACGACACCCGTATAGAGCGTGATGTGCGGTGCGACTTCTCCCGCGCAGTCAAGGCGCGACAACTCGGCGAAGTTGACTTTGCCATCAGATGCTTTGGGTCGCCCGCGCTTGCCTTGTGCGCCAGTGTAGAGATAGCGCAAGTTGGCATCCACCCGCAGCAGACTGATGAGGTGCAACTCGAGGCGGCGCACGCCCGCGACGAACTTGTGTTTGGCGAACGCGCCGTCAAAGACCGCATAGCGCACCTGTGCGGGCAAGCAGGGGGCGGTCTCTGAAAGGTGTTGCAAGTAGAAATCCATGTGTGTTTCTTCCGGCGCGGATTTGCTCTGGGGTATGGCGGCCAACGCGCCGGCCGGCTGTTTGAGCGAGCTGGGGCGCGGCGGCGTCTGTTGTGCCGATAACGGATAAGCCGTGCGGCGTGCAACGTCGAGGATAGCGATGGCTGAGAGCTCCAAGCCACGTTCGTTACGATGTGCGCAGCCGTTCCAGAACTTGTCGATCCCGTAAGTGCGCTGGCCGCTTTTGCGGATAAAGGTGGCGTCTTGCGCCAAGAGCAACTTGCCCAACATCTGGAGATTGCGGCCCAGGATACCCAAGCCCACATAGCGATCGTAGCCGAGTTTGCTCTTGTCACGGCAGCGCTCCTGGCC
>JANMAD010000362.1:0-12410 GCA_031359515.1 Acidobacteriota bacterium
ACCTATTTTTCCGGCGGTAAGATTCAATGGATTCTCGACAACGTCGCAGGCGCGCGCGCGGCCGCCGAAAAGGGTGACGCCGTCTTCGGCAATATAGATACGTGGCTCATCTGGAACCTGACCGGCGGCGCGCACGGCGGCGCGCACATCACCGACGTCACCAATGCGAGCCGCACGATGTTATTCAATCTCGCAACGCTCGACTGGGACGATGAACTGCTCTCGCTCTTTAACATTCCGCGCCAAATGCTGCCCGCTGTGCGGCCTTCTTCGGATGCAAACTTTTACGGTATGACCAAGCATGACGGAGTATTCAAAGGTGAAACTCCTTTGTGTGCTGACTTGGGCGACCAGCAAGCTGCGACCGTCGGGCAAGTATGCTTCGCGCCCGGCGAAGCGAAGAACACGTACGGCACGGGCAACTTCATGCTGCTCAATACGGGCGAGCACATCGTGCCCTCGCAGTCCGGCTTGCTGACCACCGTTTGTTATCAAGTCGGTAGTGCGCGTCCCGTCTATGCGCTTGAAGGCTCGGTGGCCGTGACTGGCTCCGCCGTCCAGTGGCTGCGCGACCAACTCGGCATCATCAAGCAAGCCGGCGACATCGAAGCGCTCGCCAACACCGTCGCGGATAACGGCGGCGTCTATTTCGTGCCTGCTTTTTCCGGCCTCTACGCGCCCTACTGGCGCGCCGATGCGCGCGGCTGCATCGTCGGTCTCTCTCGCTTCAACGACAAAGGTCATCTGGCGCGGGCGACGCTCGAAGCCATCTGCTACCAAACCCGCGACGTGCTCGATGCGATGGCGAAAGATTCCGGCGTGCGTTTAGAAGTCTTGAAAGTGGATGGCGGCGCGACCGGCAACGATACGTTGATGCAACTGCAAGCCGACATTTTAGGCGTGCCCGTCGTGCGGCCCGTCGTGGCCGAAACCACCGCGCTCGGCGCGGCCTATGCGGCCGGCTTGGCCGTCGGCTATTGGCGCGATTTGGAAGAGACGCGGCGCAACTGGCAAGCGGACAAGCAATGGGAACCGCGTTGGAGTCAAGCGCAGCGAGATGCCGGTTATGCCGGCTGGCAGAAAGCCATCGCGCGCACATTGAATTGGATTGACGTTAATTGATGTCAGCACCGCCCACTTGCAGCGGGCGGTGCTGACTTTTCAGGAACTTGACCAACTCTTCTTGCGTCGGCAACCCGGTGCGTGCGCCCAAAGCTCTACAGCCGAGCGCCGCGACAGCGCAGCCCATTTTGAGACTCAACTCAATTTCTTCACCTTGCAATAAGCCGTAAAGAAAGCCCGCATGGAAGGCATCACCCGCGCCCGTTGTATCAACGCACCCGCCGGGCACTTGAAAAGCAGGCGTCTCCAAAAACTCTCCTGCGCAGAGCACAGTTGCGCCCCGCCCGCCCTTCGTCAGTCCGACGAGCGCACAACCATAGCGCGCTTTAATCTCGGCGAGAGCCGCGCGGTCGTCCTCGATGCCGGTCAAGAGGCGCGGGAATTCTTTCGACGAGATGAGCACATCAATCAGTGGCAAAAGCTCGGGCAAGCCGGCATAGACGTTATCAATGTCGGCGGAGACAATGATGCCGGCGGCGCGGGCTGCGTGCGCCATACGCGCACAGGCTAAGGGGTCGTGCGAATCAAGGTGCAGCACCCGCGCTTTTCCGGCCAAGGCAACGGGCGCAGCCTGGGCCGCGTAGGCAAGGCGCTCGTCGCGATCCCAGATCACGGTGCGCTCGCCGCGCTCGGCTTCGATAATGATGTAGCCGACTTGCGTGCTTGCGCCTTCAATGACTTCCGCAAATTCAACATCCACGCCTTCGTCCGTCAACGACTGCAAACCAAAGCGGCCGGCCGCGTTCGTGCCGAAGCGTCCGGCATAAGCGGTGCGCATGCCAAGCCGCTGCAACGCGGCGATGGCCGATGCTGTCTGCCCACCCGCGCCATGCTTGTACGCCAGCAGCCGCGTATTCGTCTCGGCGGCCGGATACTCAGGCACGACCAGCAGATGATCTACCGCATTGACGCCAAAGCCCGCCGCGTCAAATTCTTTTTTAGTGGGAAGTTTGAAAGGAAACTGCACTAATGTCTGCTCCGCAATTTAGTGTAGTGATGAAAATGTAAGATTGTGCTCTCCTGCCGCGTCGCGGCAAGCTGACTTTAGCCCGGCGTTTCAACGCCGGGCGCGGGTGGCGAGATTGACTGCGTCGCGCGAGCGACGGTTGAATTCAGGCGTCGCTGACGCGACACGGGGTTTCACGACTTGCCCCCGTGCGTTGAAACGCACGGCTAAAATCAACCGCCGCTCTGCGGCGCAGCGCCGCCCGCAACATTACATTTTACCCCTACCCAATTTGGAAAGAGGTAAACATACCGAACCCGTTGTCTGTATCTTACCTCGAAAGCTGCCGCTTCGTTGCGCGCTAATAGCTTCTGCCCCGTGAGCGATGCGGCGGGCGTTGTCAGCGTACCGCATCTGATTCCCGTGTGGGGCAGAAAACGGCGGCGCGGATGTGTGATCCGCGCCGCCGTTTTCTTTACAGCACTGCTGCCCGGCGCTCAGAAATAGAGCTTTAGGGCAAACTGGATTTCGCGGGCCGGAAACGCAGTGCGAAGTGTGCCAAAGGTGCCGCCGATGGCGTTGCCGCTGGCATCGCGTGTAATGTTCGAGGCGTTCGTGTCGGGCGCGGCAAAGTTGGAGTGGTTGAAGAGATTGAAGGCTTCGGCGCGAAACTCCAGCCGCGTCGTTTCGTTGATAAGCCCGAATTGTTTTTGAATCCCTACATCCGATTGGAAGAAGGCGGGGCCACGGACAATGTTGCGGCCGGCGCTGCCGAACGGCTGGCTACGGTCTGTGGGAATGGCCACGGCGTTACGATTGAGATAGTTGTCCGGCGTACGCTGGTTAGATGGAACGGTAAGGTTGCCGACGATGTTCGGACGATAGCTGAGTCCGAGGGTGCTAGTGACCTGAAATGCCGACGGCGCGTTGTAAGTGAGATTCCCGACCTGCCCGCTCGTCGCTGTGTTGATGAGCGTGAGCCGCCAGCCGCCGAGTATCCCGTCAACGATGGGCGAGGCGTCGCGGCCAAAGTGCCGGCCTTTGCCGAACGGTAGTTCATAGACGACGCTGGTCGTGTTGTTAACGGGTTGGTCGTAGCTCGATAGCCCGCGCTCGCTCGGAAGGTTGCGGATGTTGATGCGCGAGTTGTCACCGTTGTTGGCCTCAAGATGGCCGGAGGCGTTGTCTATTGCTTTCGAGAAGGTGAACGAGTTAAGCAGATAGAGACCACCGGAGAAGCGGCGTTCGAGTTTAATTTGCAGCGCGTTATAGTTCGCTTTGCCGCCCGCGAAAGAGGACTGGATAGACGAAAAGCCGGTAATCGGTCGGCGCGCCTGCAAAGATGTGCCCCCGGCCGGGTCGCTCGTGTTGTTCGGCCGCGCCTGATTGAAATCACCGAGGATAATCAGGTTGCGACTAACGTTGCCGACGTAAGCGACATCGATCAGGAGATTGCGGACGAGTTCGCGCTGGATGGAGATGTGGTAGCTCTGCACATAAGCCGTCCGTGTGTCGCGCGGCGTATAGTTAACTTTCGCTGTGAGCGGGTTGAACAACGAAGTGTCAGTGAGTCCTGTCGGATAACCGGCTGGAGTCGGGCGGAAGCAACCGAGGAAATTGTTGCCGGTGCAGATCGGATTGGTGGCCGAGGGCGCGCCTTGTGCGACGGTTGCGATGACGACCTGCGGCCCATTTAAGGCGAGCAGATTTTCTCCGCCGAGCCGGTTGAAGTGGACGTAAGAGATGCCGTAGCCGCCGCGAATCACCGTGCGCGACATGGGCGTGTAGGCGAAGCCGAGTCGCGGGCCGAAGTTGTTGCGGTCTGGGTCAACGAGCGCGCGGTCATAGAGCGAACCGGACTTCGCTAAGAGAATCGTATTGGTGGCCGGATCGTAGTTCGAGAGGCGATTGTCGCGTTCGTACTGCGGCGTCGCGAAGTCGTAACGCAGCCCAAGATTAAGCGTCAACTTTGAATTCACGTTGAAGTCGTCCTGGAGATAGGCGAAGTGCATCCGCTGGCGATAGTGGGCGATGAAGCGGCTACCCAGCGCATACTGCGAGCGAGCGCCGAAGATGAAATCGGCGACGTTATAGAGGTTGTTCGACGCACTGACATTTGCGGGCCGGCTGAAATTTCCGCTGTACGTGTCTTGCCCGTATAACGGCTGAATATCCTGCACATCGGTGTTGATGGACTGATATTCGTAGCCGGTTTTGAGGCTATGGCGACCGATGAGAAATGAGTAGCTCAGGCGCGGGTCAACAATAATCGGATTCTGAAATTGCGGGTTGCTATTTTGTCGGCCCAAATCAGTGAAGCCCGAAACGGTTTGCGTGTACAAGCCGCCGGCGAGGGCCGGGTCTTCTGGCAGCCCTGTGATCCCGTAGAGTTGGAGGGCGTTGGCAGTACCCAGTCCTGGGGGCGTTTTACCGGCGAGCGTGCGCGAGATGCCGAGCCGAAATTCGAGCACGGAATTGGAACTCAACGTATAAGTCAAACCGCCCGCAAGTTGCTGATTGACGATGCGGACGTTGGCATTGGCGGGATTGCCCAAAGGCAGCGGAATGGTCGGCGCTTCAAAGTTGTTGACCTTCCGCTCCGAGCCGCGCGCGAAGATGGTCATGTGCGCGTTGACTGTATGGTCGATCTTGACATCGCCTTTGTCATTGTAGAACTTGCTGCGCGGCAGGCTCTCGAAGTTCTCGGTGATGCCGAGCACGCCCGAAGAACGGTTTGGCGCGGGCAGTTGTGCATAGACTAGTTGCGAGAACGCCGTTCGCACGTTTAGCGGGATAATGCCATCGGTATAGACGACGTTGGTGAAAGGATTGCGAATCGGAATCGGCACTCCTGCCGCGGTGCGGAAGATGCCTTGCCGTTGGTCGAGCGTTGGGACAGTGGCAAAGGACAGCGTTTTTGTGATGCGGCGGAAACCTTCGTAGTCCACAAAGAAGAAGGTGCGGTCTTTGCCATTGTACAAACCGGGAATCGAAAGGGGGCCGCCGAACGTGCCGCCGTATTGGTTCTGAATCAGCGTGGGCTTTTGGCCGCCGCGCGGTTTGAAAAAACCGACCGCGTTGAATTTCGTGTTGCGAATGAAGTCGTAAAGCGTGCCGTGAAATTTATTCGTGCCGCTGCGAATCGAGGTATTGATGATCGCGCCACCCGCACGCCCGAACTCGGCGCTGTAGTTATCGGTCTGCACCTTGAACTCGGCGACGGCATCCGGCGAAGGTTGCACGACCTGATTCGAGAAACCCTGATTGCTCGTGCCATAAGAGTTGTTGTCCACTCCGTCGAGTACGAAGTTGTTCAAGGAACTGCGTAGCCCGTTGACGTTGAACGAAGCATCGCGCCCGCCCGAGCTATTGTTATTGAGCACTGATTTGCGGACGCCGGGACTGAGCAGCGCCAAGTCGGCATAGGCTCTACCATTCAACGGCAGATTGACGATCTGTTCGCGCGTGATGACCTGCCCACGCTCACTTGAAGCCGTCTCAAGCAGCGGCGTCCCTGCCGAGACGGTCACGGTTTCAGTGACCGCGCCGGCCGAAAGAGTCAGGTCAATACGTTGGCGCGCGTTGACCGTTGCTTCCACCTTCTCCGCGACGGCGGTCGAGAAGCCTTGTGCTTCAACCGAGACCTGATAAGTGCCGATCTTGACGCCGGTGAACTGATAATTGCCGCTCTCATCCGTCTTGACGGTGACAGCGATTCCGGTCTGCACATTCTTCAGCGTCACGGTCGCGTTCGGCAGCACTCCGCCGTTCGTGTCGCTGACGGTGCCGAGCACGGTTGCGGTATCAAATTGTGCATGCACGGTGGTGACATGGCCGAGCAGCAGGAATGTGACCAGAAGAAATCCAAATGTGCGGACGATATACGCCTGTGCCTTCATGGGGAAATACTCCTTAAGTTGTGATGTTTGTTTGCAGTGAACGGCTCGGTTCGTGCTGAAACCGTGGTTGAACTAGGTCACTCCTATGCGGATGTGCGTCCCCTTGTACGTTAAAGAAAAAGTTTTGGTTCTGGCCGCTGATGTTACTTCAGCATGGTTCTGGATGTGCGGACGCTCGCCTGTTGCTCAGCCAATATTCCATCCTTGAGACCGATGATCCAGTTAGGATGGCAGAAAGTTTCTATGCCCCGGCCCTGGCGACTGAATTATGTTAATTCGAGAATGCAGCTTAATTATAGGCAGTTACAACGTGTCTAAGTTCGAGTTGCCATAAAATTAAATCTTCGGCAATTCTTTGTTACACAGGTCAGCTATCAGGTATGAAAATGTATGCAGGCAAGTGTTCGGCTCGCTGCGACAACTCATGAGCCTTAGCAGCTACTTTGTCCTCTTAATCATTTGAACACGTGTGCATTCAGATTTGTCGAAAAGATAGCACACTTCACTGTGCGGAGAAAGAATTTTTATTTGATTTGATCCGGTTTTTTTATCAACTGCGACTAGTGGACAAGCGCGGGTTTCGCCGGTGCGTTTCCCAGCGGTCTCCTGACCCAAATTCAATATTGAAATCCTGAATGAACTGCCGTACCTTGAGCGCCGATGTTTGTGTCTGCGCTGCGATGATGTCTGACTCCCTGGCGCACAGAAAGAAAGCATTTCTTCGCCGCCGGCGGCGGCGTAAGGCTAGCACAGATGAAAACTTCTCTAACCTTCTTCAGTCTTCCGTTGCTGCTTGTGACGCTCGTTTATACGTCAGCGAGTGCTACGGGCAAGCACTTCGCGGCGACGCAGAAAGTTGCGCAACTGCCTGAGCCGCTAGCGACGGAAGTCTTTAACTTGCCGGCAAACATGGAAGTTGGGCTGGAGATAGAAGCCCGCGCGCCGGGTGCGTCCTGGGCACGCGAGGGCGCGGAAGCCGCCGCCCTGTTAGTTTCGGTTGACGGCGTGTATCAACAGGATTTGCTGCTCTGGGCCGGCGACGAATTATTTCCCTATCGCGTCATGCTCGGACACCTCAGCAAAGGAAAGCACACGGTTTCTGTGACGCTCAACGCGGCGCGTTCGGCTGCCGCAGCCCGCCGTGCCGAAGTAAAGTCGCTGCACCCGCTCCCGTTTGCGCCCGCGCGCGGTGCGGGCCGCGTGGATGAAGAGCAGTTGGCGCTGGCCCATGCACCTTTTCTCTACGCCCGCGCCAATACGATTGACCATTTCACAGACCTGCCGTTGCTGATGTACTACGAAATTCTGCACGAAGCCGGAGGTGATCTGCTCGTGCGCTACACGGTGATTTTCACGAATGAAGATGGCGGCACGCAGACCGCTGCGCTGCTGGCGCGTTGGGGGCGCGGGACGGACATCGAATGGGTCTATCAATTTCGCGCGCACGGGCAAAAGATCATCGAGGGGACTTACCAAGGTGTGCGGCACGAGACGAAATTCTTCACCGGCTCCCGCGCTAATGGAGACCATCCGCTGCTCGCTGTCGCCTCAGATAACAATAACTTCTCCGATCTGGCCACTTCCGCCGTCCGTTTCGCTCCCTTGCCCGTGCGCGCCCGGCTTGAGACGGCAACGCGCGAGAGCGTGATGGATATGTATCCGCAAACTTACCGCGTCATGACTGAAGAGTTGCTGCGCGAGAAGCGCATCAGCGCCACGCCATCTGATATCAACACCATCGCCGATCCGCGCGAATATCTTTATATTGAAGCGACAGCGGAACAAATAGGCGCGGCGCTCGCCTTTGATGTGCAGCTTACAGGTCAGTCGAAAGTATTCGCTTCGGACATGGGCGACGCGCGCTTGCGTATAGACAGGAGCGGTTATTTTAGGACGGCTATACGTTTACCCAAAGGCGTTTCACCCGCCGCGATTGAGACCATCACGGCGCGTTGTCAGGCAACCTCAACGGCGGCCAGCGAGCGACGCTGCAATCATCTCATGGTGGTGCGCGCCTTAATGCTCGATCATAACTATGTGCCGCGCGCGTTGCCCCTGCAAACTCAACCTGAGTCGTCGCTAGCGGCGGGTGAAACGAAGGTGTTCCGGCTTACTGCGCACTAGTCAGCCTATCGACCCGTTCCGATTTTGACGTAAATGGGATTGGTCAGGGCGAGCATCGTCCCGCTTTTGTCACGCACTTCGAGGCGAAAATATGAGTCGCGTTGGCCCTCGATCTCAAGCACTTGCGGACGAGCATCTGAGGCAGAAGTGAGGCGACGTATGACCTGCCCCTGCGAGATCAACGAAATGGTCGCATCGGGTGGTGCGGCTTCAGTGGTGATGAAAAAGCGTATTGTGGCACCCGCGCGCAGGCGCAGCTCATCGCCGATCATCAAACGCGAGCGGCGTTTGCCCGTCGCCGCCTCTGCTGCAAAGCTGACAACGGGGCGCACAATTTCGCCCGTCAAATAGACGTGCCCCTGACGGATGGCATTCATTAGTCCTGCTTGTGACAAATCATCCGCCGCGATATGGGTGGTCGGCTGCCCGATAGGGTTGGCCGGACGATGCGAATCGCTGGAAGCGATGGCGGTGATGTGTCGTCCGCTCTGCAAAATCTTATCCCACATACCGAGCGCTAGCTCATCGGTCAGGTCCCACGTACCGTTCCACACTTCAATGCCATCAAAGCCTTGCGCCGCCAGGTCATAACTCCAGGCGCAACCGCCGCATAAAGCATAGGGGTGATTGATTGAGATAAGCGCACCGGCGCGATGCGCTTGCGCGGCAATGTCCGCCATGCGGGCCTTGTCTCCCGCCCGCACGCGGAAATCAAGCCACGCGCCTGAGGGAAGTCCCCAAGCATTCGTATGACCGTTATAGGTGGTGATCTCCTCGCCGCGCAGCACCAACGGCGGCGAACCTTTAGGTAAGCGATCAATCTCGGCGTGATGGCTCGCTGTATTATGATCCGTGATGCAGATGAAATCTAAACCGCTGTTGCGCGCACTGGAGAGCAACTCTGCGATAGTCCAGTCGCCGTCACTGTGGACGGTGTGCATATGCAGATCGCCCCGCCACCAACGCGCGGACTGCCCGGCGACTTTTTGCGGCGATGATGTTCGGCGCGGGCCGCTCTCCGCAACAGGTGAGAGGGCGGTCTGGCGCGCCGCAGGAGGCTCACTTGACGATCCCTGTTCATCTGTCTCAATGCTGATTTTGAAGGAAACATCAACGCCTGCTGACGCAACCTTGTAAAGACCGAGAATGATGCGCCATGTTCCGGCTGGCAGCGCACCCGGCAGATAACCGGGCGTGGCCTCGGCGCGGGAAACGAAGAACTCGGCACGCCGCCCGCCACTCCACCCGCGAAAGCCGCGCGGGTCAGTGTCAGAGCCGGTTGAGCGCGCGTCGAATAGTCCGGTGTCAATCGTGTTGGCTCCATTGGCGCGCTCATACTGATAACTAACGCTGACCCGGACGGCGTCTGGCGGCACGTCGAAAGGGACGTAAACGTAACGACTATCGTTAGCACCAAGTGGAGCCAGATGAACGAGCCGATCAAGCGTATGTGTCTGAATGTTCTTTGCAACGGGAACGCTGCTAACAACGTGCGGCGTTGTCGCCTCGATAGCACAACAGAGCAGAGCGAGCGTGATTAAGCGTGTGATCGTTAGCATATGCATATGTCAAACCAGTCTTCTAGCGTAACTCTTTCAGCAGTTGTGGGTGTTCTGCGCTCACCTTCAGAATCAACTCTCCAAACAGAGTGTTGGCCCACGCGAACCATGATCTTGTGAACTTTTGTGGATCGTCTTGGGCAAACGACTCGTGCATGAAACCTGTCCCCGCGTGCGTTGCCTTGAGCATGCTGAGACACAACGCGATCTCTCGTGTATCCACGCTTGTCAACGCGCGCATGATGATACCCAGCGGCCAGATCATGCCTAAGCCCACGTGCGGGCCGCCAATGCCTTCCCCTGCCCGCCCGCGAAAGAAGTAGGGATTGTCTGCGCTCAAGATGAAAGCGCGTGTGCTCCGGTAGGTTCTGTCTTGCGCGGCACAGCAACCGAGGTAGGGCAAAGACAAGAGGCTCGGCACGTTGGCATCATCCATGAACAAACGGTTGCCGAACCCGTCTGTCTCGTATGCGTAAACTTCGCCGTATTTCAAATGCTGCGCTCTGGCGTGCGTGTTGACGGCTTGGCTCACTTCATTGGCGAAGGCACGGCATTCGCTGGCGAAGCTCTGGTTGGCGAGCGCGGTCGCGTATATGTCAGCGAGTTGCTTGAGCGCCACAACGGCGAAGAGATTCGCCGGAATCAAAAACGGATAGATGCACGCATCGTCAGACGGTCTGAAGCCCGAATGAATCAGACCGCACAGGCGAGTCGGATTGCCGCCGCCTTTTAACGGCAGCGAGTCGGTCGGATTTTTGGTCACGCGCTGGAACGAGTATGCACCCAAATTCTGTGTCTGCTGCTGCTCGCGCAAAGTTTTGACGACGAGAGCCATCGCCGCTTGCCATTGGCCGTCGAAGAGGGAAGCGTCGCCCGTGGCCTGCCAGTATCCGTGCGCTAAACGCACCGGATAGCAGAGCGAGTCGATCTCCCACTTGCGCTCGTGCAGTTCCGGCTTCATGAGCGTCCGGTCTTTTTCCCATTCACTGCCCGTCGCGGCGTAATTGAAGGCGTTGGCGTAAGGGTCAATCAGGATACAGCGCGCCTGCCGGTTGACGACGCCGGCGAGGAGCATTCTCAGTTGTTTATCTTCCCCGGCAAATTGCAGGTAGGGCCACACTTGCGCCGTCGAATCTCGCAGCCACATCGCATCAATGTCGCCGGTGATGACGAACGTGTCCGGCTTCGCGTCGAGCGTGCCGACGCGGACGGTCGTATCGAGCGTATTGGGGAAACAGTTCTCGAACATCCACGCAAGCTCTTTGTCCGCGATGGAGCTTTTGACTTGCTGAATTTTCGCCTCGACCGCCGCACTCGTAAACCGGCGCTCGCCCAGAGCCGGGCGGCGACTCGTGAAATCAAACGGCCGTGCCGCTGCGAAATGGCGCAAAGGATTACTGATGCCGACGGTGATCCCGCCAAGAGCGCAAGCTGTGGTCTTGATCATCTCGCGACGTGTTGGCATAAGTTTGACGGCATTACTTTCCATTGACCCTCTCCGGCAAAGACATCGAAGGCGGTCTATCGCTGCGCCCCCACGTGGAAGGCTGCGCGCCCATGCGGAGCACGAGCCGTCCGCCGCGCGCAATCTCATCATGCCTTAGCCATGAGCGGTCGAGTGTGCGCCCGTCGAGCGTCGCAGACTGCACGTATAGACTGGTTGCCGAAGTCTCCGGCGCTTCGATGATGAAGGTGCGCCCGCCGCCGAGGTTGATGGTCGAGCGCCCGAACAGCGGGCTGCAAATGTAATAGAAAGGCTGTCCGGCATTCGGGTATAGACCGATGGCTCCCCACACGTACCACGAAGACATCGCGCCGCTGTCGTCGTTACCGGGCAGTCCGCCGCGCTCGGTCGTGTATTCGGTGGCGAGAATGCGCCACACACGCTCCTGCGTGCGTTGAGGTTGGCCTGCATGAATGTATAAAAATGCGGCAAGGAAGTTCGGCTCGTTGTTGTGATTATAGAGTGCGCTGTTGAATGCCGGATCGCGTGTCGGTGGATTGGCGAAGAAGGCATCGAGCCACGCGATAAACGGGTCGTCGCCGCCGAGCTTGTTGATTAATCCTTGCGCGTCGTGCGGGACATAAGTTCCGTAGATGTAGCCGCTGCCTTCGTAGAACGGCGCATCCCAATAGCTGTAATCTTTGTCCGGATAAAAATGCGCCGCCGCGAACGGCGCGAGCCAGCGCCCGTCCGGATAGCGCGGGCGAGCCGAGCGCGTCTCATTGCTCCACACGTTCAACCAGTTCTTCGAGCGCTCAAGATACTTGCGGCTGTCGGCGGCATGTCCGAGAGCTTGCGCCACCTGCGCGATGCAGAAATCGTCGTAGGCATATTCCATCGTGCGTGAAGCCGAGCGCGGGTAATTCATACTTACGTAGCCGAGCCGCTTATACTCGGAGACCTCGCGCCCTTCGTAAAGCGAGCGCGGACTGTCAACCTCTGCGTTCTTGACCATTGCCTCGTAAGCTTTCCCGTAGTCAATTCCCGGCACGCCTTTCATCATTGCATCCGCCACCACGACATCGCCGTTCGAGCCGCCCTGAGTCATACCGTTAGCTCCGGCGATGCGTGAATCGGGCATCCAGCCGGTATGCACATACGTGTCAACGAGTGAGCGCACCATTTCTCGCTCTCGCTCAGGTTGAATCATAGTCATGAGCGGAAAGTGCGTGCGTAATGTGTCCCAGAGAGCATTATAATCTTCGTAGTGTGGATCGTCGGACTTACACCAGACATTTTCGCCCGTGAGGTCGTGC
>JANMAD010000417.1:0-19707 GCA_031359515.1 Acidobacteriota bacterium
ACACGACCACCATCGCTGAACTTTAAGCTCCGCTTTACCCAATGAACTATCCTGCTCCTCCCCAACTCCGCGCACACGCTCGTGCGCTCGCGCAGGCAGCACTGCTTCGTCTCCACACGCTCGGCTGTGCCGGGCTATTGCTGCTCGTCGCCTGTGCGAGTGTGACCGCGAAACCGAGTTTCACCGTGCAACCGCCGCCCGCATGGGTGCAGCCCGTCGCACCCGCACCGGCGAACGGCGCAACGCCGACGCCGCAGGCCGAGAACGGACTGCGCTATCTGCTCGTTGACCGCCAAGTGCGCGTCGCCGCCGCGCGCAACGAGCATTACTATCAGTTCATCGAACAGGTCAGCTCGACCGCCGACCTTGAACGTGTCTCGCAGTTGCGGCTCGACTTCGAGCCGTCTTATCAGAGTCTCGTCATACATCACATCAACATCCTGCGCGGCGGTGCGACTATCAACGTGCTGCGCCCCGCCGAGATCAAGGTCATCCAGCAGGAAGATGAATTGGACGAACAACTCTTCAACGGCACGCTCTCGGCCGTCGTCTTTCTCAACGACGTGCGCGCGGGCGATGTGATTGACTATGCCTATTCGGTCAACGGCGACAACCCCGTCCTCGCCGGTCGTTACACGGATGTCTTCACGCTGGCCCGCGCTGAGCCGATTGATTATCTGCACACGCGCCTGCTCTGGCCCGCCGCACGCAAGCTCAACATCCATCCGCGCAATACGGAGGCGCAGCCCGCCATCAAGCAAACCGGCGACGAGGTTGAGTATCTATGGGAAGGGCGCAACGTGCCGGCCGCCGTGTTCGAGGATGCGACGCCCGGCTGGTTCGATGCGCTCCCGCGTTTGCAGTTGAGCGAGTTCGACGGCTGGGCCGATGTGGCGCAATGGGCCGCACCGCTCTACACGGTGAAAGCCTTATCGCCCGCCTTATCCGCACAGGTTGAGCAATGGCGGAAAGAGTTGCCGACGCCTGAAGCACGGCTGTTGGCGGCGCGGCGCTTCGTGCAGGACGAGGTGCGCTATCTCGGCATCGAGATGGGGCCGTACTCGCACACGCCGACGCAGCCCGACAAAGTTTTCCAACGCCGCTTCGGCGACTGCAAAGACAAATCACTCTTGCTGGCGACGTTGCTCAACGCGCTCGGCATCGAAGCGCATCCCGCGCTCGTCAACACGCAGGCGCGGCACACGCTCGACGATTGGCAACCTTCGCCTTACGCCTTTGATCACGTCATCGTGCAGGCCACGCTCGACGGGCAGACACACTGGATCGATGCGACCATGGCTTATCAGCGCGGCACACTCACCAACGAGTCCGCGCTCGAATATGAACGGGCGCTCGTCCTGCGCCCCGACGCAAACGCGCTCACCACGATGCCGCTCGTGCCGGGCGCGCAACCGACGACGACGGTCAGAGAAGTCTATCAAGTCGAGAGCTTCGACGCGCCGGTCGCGCTCACAATCACGACCACGTTTCGCGGGCCGGATGCGGACATGATGCGCTATCGGCTGGCGGGCGAGACGCGCGCTGATCTCGGCAAAGATTATCTGAACTATTACGCCGACCGCGAGCCATCCATCGAAGCGCAAGGCTTGCCGGAGATCGCGGACGACGAAGCGGCCAACGTCATTATCGTCACGGAGAAATACACCATCCCGCGCTTCTGGAAAGACGAGACGCACTATTTCTTCGCCGGGCGCATCGGGCAAGAATTGGACAAGCCGAACGTGTCGCGCCGCACGATGCCTTTGCGCATCTCTTACCCGCTGAACGTCGAGCAGTTGATCGAGATTCAACTGCCACATCAACAAGAGGTCAACACGGGCGCGGAGACGGTCGAAGACGATGCATTGCGCTTCACGGCCGACGCGAGCGCGGCAGATAACATCGTCAAACTTCGCTACACGCTCAAGGCCAAACGCGATACGGTTGCGCCCGCGCAAGTGGCCGCGCATCTCGCCATCGTCGAGCAGGCGCGCGACCTCGTCGGTTATGAATTGAAGCAGGGGCCGCCCGTGCAGGCGACCGGTTTCTCGTACGCGCTCGATGCGCTGTTTGCGCTCGCGCTCGCTGGCGTCGGGCTGCTTGTGCTGTACGGTTGGTTGAAGAAGCGGCGCGAGGGGCGGCGGGTCGCGGCTGCGACTGCGGCATATACATATGCGCGCACGACGCCCGGCGCACAACCGGAGACCGCGATCCGCCTGCAAGCTGAGACGGAGATCAACAGCTATCTCGCGGGCGTGCCCTGTCGAAGTTGCGGGCAGCGCGCTTACGGCGAAGCCGCACGTCACGGGATGCGCTACGATGAGCGCCGGCTCGTCGTCGTGCAATTACAATGCGCCCGCTGCCGCAATAATCAAGACCTCTATTTCGCCCCCGCCGTCTAAGCATAACGGTCGGCTCTGTGCCGCGCGCCGTCCGGCTTGCTAAGATAGCGCGCATGGACAAATCCGACAGTGCCCCGCCCGGACTCGCGCCCCCGCTCGGCGACATGAGCGGCGAAGATTTCCGTCGCTACGGTCATCAACTTGTTGACTGGCTGGCCGATTATCTCGCGCGCGTTGAAGAACGGCCCGTGCTGGCCCAAGTGCAACCGGGCGATCTGATCAAGCAACTACCAACCGCGCCGCCGCAACAAGGCGAGCCGATGGATGCGATCCTCGCGGACGTAGAGCGTTTGATCGTGCCCGCCTTAACCAACTGGCATCACCCGTCGTTCTTCGCCTACTTCGCCACCTCCACCAGCGCGCCCGGCATCTTTGGCGAACTGTTGTGCGCTGCCTTCGACGTGAAGGCCCTACTCTGGCGGGCCGCGCCCGCCGCGACCGAGTTGGAAGAGGTCGTGCTGCGCTGGCTGCGGCAGATGATCGGGCTGCCTGAAAGTTTCGCCGGCATCATCTACGACACGGCTTCGGTCTCCAGCATGCACGCGCTCGCGGCCGCGCGCGAGAGTCTGCAAGTGCGTATCCGCGAGGACGGCATGAGCGGGCGCGCAGACCTGCCGCTCTTGCGCATCTATGCTTCCGAACAAGCGCACTCGTCTATCGAGAAAGGCGTCCTCACGCTCGGCTTCGGGCAACGCGCGCTCAAGAAGATTCCGACCGACGACGAGTTTCGCATGGACGCCGACGCACTCGCGCGGGCGATTGCCGCCGACGAACGACAAGGCTATCTGCCCTGCGCCGTCGTTGCCACCGTCGGCACGACTTCGACGAGCAGCATTGATCCCGTGCCCGCCATCGCGGACGTGTGCGCGCGGCACAATGTCTGGCTGCACGTGGACGCGGCCTACGCCGGCTCGGCCGCGGTCGTGCCCGAATTGCGCCACGTCATCGCCGGCTCGGAGTTAGCCGACTCGTTCACGCTCAACCCGCACAAGTGGTTGTTCACGCCGTTCGATCTCTCCGTCCTCTATTGTCGCCGGATGGACGTGCTGCATCGCGCCTTCTCGCTCGTGCCCGAATATCTGCGCGCCCCCGACGCGGAACGCGAGACCGTGCGCAATCATTCCGAGTACGGCATCCAACTCGGTCGCCGCTTCCGCGCTTTGAAACTCTGGTTCATCCTCCGCTACTTCGGGCAAGAAGGTTTAGCGGCGCGTATCCGCGAGCATTGCCGCCTCGCCCAACTCTTCGCCGCATGGGTTGACGCTGCGTCCGACTGGGAACGACTCGCGCCCGTGCCGCTTAGTTTGATCTGTTTTCGTGCCTGTCCGAACATAGCTAATGAATCCGACACGGCCCGCACTACACGCCTCGACGCGCTCAACGAACAACTCATGCACGACCTCAACGCGAGCGGCGCGGCCTTCCTCTCACACACGAAGTTGCACGACCAATTCACCCTGCGCCTCTCCATCGGCAACATCAACACCACCGAGACACACGTCCGCCGCGTCTGGCAATTGCTCAACGAACACCTTGCGAGGCTTGCATCCGTATGAACAGAACGAACTGCCTGCGTATTCATCTCCGTGCGACCACGCTCATCATCTGCTCGCTCGCGCTGCTCACGCCCCTGTACGCGCAGCGCGGGTTGCTGACGCCTGCCGACACTTTGCGTGTGGCGACGGTGGCGGACGCGCAGATCGCGCCGGATGGCGAGCGCGTCGTCTATACGGTCTCAAGTGTCGAAGGGAATGAGACGCGCACGCGGCTGTGGCTCGTGCGTCGGAGTCTGCGCGGCACAGACCCGCTCCGCGCGAATGAACCGCCGCGCGAATTGTTGCCCGCCGGCTGGACGGGCGCGACGCCGCGCTGGTCGCCCGACGGCCGGCGCGTCGCTTTTCTCTCGACGCACGAAGGGCAAGCGGGTATCTATGTTATCAATGTCGCGGGCGGCGTGCCGCGCCTCGTCGCGCCCGTGCGTGAGACGAATTTCTTCATCACTTACGCTGACGAGCCGTTCGCGTGGTCGCCCGATTCGCGCCGCATCGCTTTCGTCTCCGCGAGCGCGCCCGAAGGCAGCGCGCCCATCGTGATGAGCGAGCAGCAGCGGCCCGATCCGCTCGTCGTGGATCGCATCCAGTACAAATCGCGCACCTCGTTCTCTGATAATTTGCGCACGCACGTCTGGCTGACGGATGTGGACGAGCCGAACCCACGCCAGTTGACGACCGGACAGTTCTACGATCATGCGTTGACGTTCAGCCCGCGCGGCGACGAGATCGCGTTTCTGTCGAATCACGAGCAAGACCCGGATGCAATCAACAACTCGGACATCTTCGCTGTCGCCATGGACGGGCGCGTGCGCCAGATCACCAGCACCAAAGGTTGTGAATATCAACCCGCATGGTCGCCCGACGGCAAGTGGCTCGCCTACACCGCGACGAAGCGCGACGTGACGACGATTGACAGCGTGGCCGAGGACGCGCACGTCTGGGTGATCGCGGCTGACGGCAGCGCGCCGGGCCGCGAACTCACGGACAGATTCAACCGCCGCGCGCAACGCCCGCGCTGGTCGCCCGATAGCCGCAAGCTCTACTTCCTCGCTAATGATGCAGGGCAGACGTTGATCTACTGGGTGGACTTGGGTGGCGGCACGGTGCGCTCACTCTTCGCACCCGATGCGCTCAAGCCGCCCGACAACCGCATACTATACGCACACGCCGATCTGCTCGCGCCGGAGCGCGTCCAGATCAATAGTTTCAGCCTGCAACGCTCTGCTGTCCTCGACACGTTCGCGTTCACCATGAGTAGCCCGCTCGCGCCTGCGGAGGTGTGGACGTTTCGCGCCGACACGGCTTCGGGCGTCGGCTCGCCACCCGTGCGCGTCAGCACGCACAACGCACAATTCGCGCGTTCGCTCGCGCTTGTCGCACCGGAAGAGATCAAATTCAAAAGCTTCGACGATACGAACGTGCAAGGCTGGCTAATGAAGCCGGTGGGTTGGCGCGACGACCGTCGCTATCCGATGATCTTGAGTATTCACGGCGGGCCGCACGGCATGTCCGGTTATGCCTTCAACGCGACGTGGCAAGCTTATGCGGCGCGCGGTTATGCCGTCCTCTACATCAACCCGCGCGGCTCAAGCGGGTACGGGCAGAAGTTCTCTGACGGCACACTCAATGAATGGGGCGGTGGTGATTATCGCGACTTGATGGCGGGCGTGGATGAAGTCTTGCGCACGCATCAATGGCTCGATGCGAACCGTTTGGGCGTGACCGGCGGCTCTTACGGCGGCTTTATGACGAACTGGATCATCACGCAGACGCCGCGCTTCCGGGCGGCGGTCGCGAGCGCGTCCGTGAGTAATCTGATCAGCTTCTATGCCACGTCGCTCTATCAGGATTTGCTGCACGCGGAGTTCGGCGGCGCGCCGTGGGACGACTACGATGCGCTCTGGCGTTGGTCGCCCATCCGCTACGTCAAACAGGTCGAGACGCCAACCCTCTTTATTCACGGCGAGCAGGACAACGACGTGCATATCACGCAGGCCGAAGAGATGTACATGGCGCTCCGGCGGCGCAATGTCGAGACGGTGCTGGTGCGCTATCCACGCGAGGGGCACGGCCTGCGCGAGCCGCGCCATCGCGTGGATGCGCTGGAGCGCACGCTTGCGTGGTTCGATAAGTATCTCAGATGATCGGCCGCAATAGCTTGAGGTAAAAGTCGAGCGCGCACTAACTCGAAGCACATTAGAATGGAACAGAGAACGAAAACATTTGTCCACGAAATCACACGAAATAGCACGAAAATTCGTCTGTTTTAGTTCGTGTTGGTTCGTGTGATTTCGTAGATAGCTTTTCCACGTTGTCTCAATCTTTCGTGGTTTGATTTAGGATAAGCACTCGCGCCAGCGGGTCGCGCCAATGAGCAAGGAGGGTTGATGAAAACTGTCTGCCTGCTAATCGTGTCCAATATCTTCATGACCGTTGCCTGGTACGGTCACTTGAAAGATAAGAGCCGCCCGTTAATCGCCGCGATCCTGCTCAGTTGGGGCGTGGCCTTTTTCGAGTACGTGTTCCAAGTGCCGGCCAATCGCGCGGGCTACGGCCGCTTCACGCTGACCCAGCTAAAGATTATGCAGGAATGCATCACGCTCGTAGTCTTCACTATCTTCGCCTTCGTCGTCTTCCGCGAGCCGGTGAAATGGAACTACGTGGTCTCGTACACGCTCATCGTGGGCGCAGTGTACTTCGCTTTCAAGGGTTGAAGCGTTTCCCAAGCGCGGCAACTGTATTATTTATCTGAGCGACAAGCAGGTTCCCCCTTATGCAAAGCTCACCCCCGATGAGCGCAAGCGAGTGGAGGCCGAGCGCGAACAACTACTCGTGCGCGAACAAGCAGCCCGCCGGCAAGCGGAAGAGATCAGCCGCTTGAAGGACGAGTTTCTGGCCACCGTCTCGCACGAGCTACGCACGCCGTTCGCGGCCATCCTCGGTTGGACGCGCTTGATGCAAACCGATGGCATGGATGCGGCGACGGCGCGCGGGTGACGATGGCGGACTCTGCCACAGAGGCGTTGGCGGCGTTCAAGGGCGACAGCCCTGATCTGCTGCTCTCCGACATCGGCATGCCCGCAGCGGACGGCTACATGCTGCTGCGCGAAGTCCGCGCGTTCGAAGCGCGCGAGGGTCGCCCGCGCCTGCCGGTCGTGGCGCTCACGGCCTATGCGCGCCCGGAGGATCAAGCGCAAGCCCTGAGCGCAGGTTTCCATTTGCATCTCCCCAAGCCGATTGAACCAACTGAACTGATCGCCGCGCTCGCCAGCCTCATCGGGCGCGCGTAAGGTCTCAAGCACAAGCGGGCGCGCTCGTGCGACTTGCGCAAGCGCCCGCTCATCAGCCATCCTTGCCAACACTATGTTGACCCACATCGTTATCTGGAAGTATCGCGCGGACGTGCCGCAGGCTGTGCGTGCCGAACATATCGCGCAGTTGCGCGCATTGTCCGCTGTCATCCCTGAGATCGTCAGCCTCGCCGTCGGCTTCGACGTGCTGCGCCTGCCGCGCTCGTATGACACGGGACTGGTCGCGGTTTTTCGTGATCAGGCCGGGCTGGACGTTTACACGAACCATCCGCAGCACTTGGCAGTGGCGGGTATGGGCCGCGACATCGCGGAGCACGTCGCCTCTGTGGATTTCGAGGACGAGGCGTGAAGCGACGGCGGCCCGGTTGCTTGCTGAAGGGCGCGTCGCTGCTCGCGCTCCTGCTGGTGCTCACGCAGACGCCATTCATTTATCACCGCTATCAATTGAGCCGGCTCGCCGCGACGATTCAACAACTGAACGCACAACGCACGCTCGCGCCCGATGACGCATACGTCGACTACAAAGGCGCGCTCCACGTCCACTCCGCGCTCGGCGGGCACAGCGCCGGCACGCTCGCGGAGATCATTAAAGCGGCCCAGTTGAACGCGCTCGCGTTCGTCGTGATGACCGAGCATCCGGCGGCCGACATTGATACGGCCGCGCAGACCTTGAACGGAATGCACGGCGGCGTGTTGTTCATCGCGGGCAGCGAGACGAATGAATCAAGCGATGATCGATTGTTGACGTTCGGCGCGAACGCGCACACCACCGATGCGCCGCCGGGCGCGACCACGCAAGAGCTCATTGATCGCGCGAAGGCGGCCGGGCAACTCGTCTTCATCGCGCACCCGGAAACATTTCGCAGTTGGGCGACGACACGCGGCTTCGACGGCATGGAGGTCTACAACCTGCATGCGAACGCGAAGCGCATCAATCGCCTGTCGCTCTTCTTCGACGGTCTCTGGTCTTACCGCAGCTACCCGCATCTGCTCTGGACGCGCTTCTACGAAACGCCGCCGGAGAACCTACAACGCTGGGACGAACTGACCTCGCACGCAGGTCGCCGCATCGTCGCCATCGCCGGCAACGACGCGCACGCCAACGTCGGTCTCAGTCTGCAACAACTGACCGGCAAGCCTATCCTGCAACTCAAGCTCGATCCCTATGAGCGCAGCTTTCAAGTTGTCCGCACGCATGTGCTATTAGAGCGCAATCAGCCGCTTAACACCGAGAGTTTGCTCGCTGCGCTGGCCGCCGGGCACGCATATATCTCCTTCGATGTTCTCTGCGACGCGAGCGGGTTTCGTCTGACGGCGGATAACGGACAAGAGCGGAAATTGATGGGCGACGAGATCGCTTTACAGGGCGGCGCGGTGCGTCTGCGCGTCGTGACGCCGGTCGAGAGCCGGCTCGCGCTCATCAAGGACGGGCAGAAGTTGGATGAAGTAGTGGCTATACAGCACGAATGGACGATCAATCAGCCGGGCGTCTATCGCGTCGAATGCTATCTGCCGCAATTGGCTGCGCCATTAAGCGAAAAGCCGTGGCTCATCTCGAATCCGGTTTATGTCAGATGAGCAATGAGGCCAGATACGACTTCGCCCCGACGCGGGCAAAATGCTCGTGCGGGGCGATTCGCGAACCAGAAAGCTCCGATTCAATTTGGCGGAAGCGGTGTGATCACCACCGACTGACTGTAGAGAGCCACGTGTTTGACTCTGCTCACGCTGCACGTCCCAAGTGTACAGGGAAGCGCGTGTACAGCTTCCATTGACTTGTAACCAAGTGTCTGAAATTTACGTGATAAAGCCCGCCCTGTCAAGCCTCAGTTTGATCGTCCCCCTGACATACAGTTAAGGATGAAGGATGAAGAGGACACTGTCTTTTTCATCCTTCATCCTTCCGCCTTCATCCTTGCTTTTCCGCCCATTCCGCGCGCAATTTCGCAATCGCCAACTCCTTGTGCTTGGCCTCGACCTCGATCCACGGCGCGTGCCGGTAAGCGGCGGGCATCGTCTCGATCAGGTCGCTATGATGCCGGTCGTTGAAGGCGGTGCGCCCGTTCGAGATGTGGACGAGTTGCCACCCGGGGCGCGGCCAAGTCGTGCGCGCGGCGGCCAGAAATTCCGCGACGCTCGGATCGTCGTAGCTCGTTAAGCCTTCATGACAGACGTGATGATGCGCATCGAAGACCATCGGCACGCCCGCACGCCGGCACACGGCCAGAATCTCCGCCGCGCTATAGCCGTACTCATCGTTCTCCAACGCCAGCCGCGTGCGTATCTCGTCCGGCAGAGCGCGTATGACGCTGACCAGACGCTCGGCGCGATCCGACTTGCCGCCGTGAATCTCCAACACCGCCCAGGGCGAGCGCGGCTGCCCCAGCATGTCCATCACGCGCGCGTGCAGGCGCAAAATCTTGATGCTGTTCTCGACGACGTGCGGCGCATCGGAACTCAACACGACGAACTGATCCGGATGCGCGACGAGCCGTAAGCCCTGTGCCGTCGCGCGTGCGCCCGTGCGCTGCGCCTCGGCCGCAAACTCGTCGAGCAGTTCCGCGCCCAAAGGCTCATCCGCGAACGGGAAGAGGCTTGATGTGAGCCGGTACAACTTGAGATCATGCTGTTGACAGAAATCGAGGGCGCGATTGAGCCGCACAAGATTTTCGCGATAGATCGTGTGCAGCATGCGCCGTTGCTCGACGGGCGGGAATTGCAACAGGCGCGTGCGCGTCACCGTGCGATAACGCACCTCGTCCGATTGCGTGATGCAGACCAGCCCAAGATTGGGCGTTTGTTTACTGTGCCGGGGTGAACTCATCAACGGCCCTTTCATGCCACATATCTCGACGCAGAGTTATACCCACCAGCCAACACGAATGTATGACCGGAGTGCAGCGAATTTCTCCGTTTGCTCAGTCTTGCTCGGCTGGGCTGGTGGCGGCTTTCAGTTTATCGGCGGTGAGACCGGATTGCCGGTTGAGGATGTAGTCGAACCAGCGTTCGGGCAGGAAGCGTTTGAGCGCGAGGGCAAGATGGGCGTGGCGCGGGGCGGCGTAGCGCAGGCGGGGCTTGGGCGCGGCGAGGGCGGCGTGGATAAGCGCGGCAATGTCTTCGGGCTGGCCCGCGATGCGCTTGGCGCGTGTGTAATTCTCGCTGTAGTTGGCGAAGAACGGCGCATAGGGGCCCGCGTTGGCGACGATTGTGCGCGATGCTTCATCGGCGACTTGCGCGAACTCGGTCAGGATAAAACCGGGTTCGATCACGACGACCTTGATGCCGAACGGCGCAAGCTCGCCGCGCAAGCCGTCGGAGATCGCTTCGAGCGCGTGCTTCGTTGCGTCGTAGATGGACGAGAGCGGACGCGCGACACGCCCTGCGACTGAACTAACGTTGATGATGCGGCCGTCGCCCTGCCCGCGCATGATGGGAATGACGAGTTGTGTGAGCGCGATGGTCGCGAAGAGATTAAGCTCGAAGTTCTGCCTGATCTTTTCGACGGGCACAAGCTCCACGGGGCCGCGCGTGCCATAGCCCGCGTTGTTGACGAGCGCGTCAATGCGCCCGTTGATTTGCCGCGCGCTCTCTACGATGCGCGCACGATCCGCATCCGCCGTGATGTCGCCCGCCGCCACCGTCGCTTGCCCGCCTGCCGTCGCGATCTCGGTTGCGAGCGCGGCGAGCCGTGCCTGTCTGCGCGCCACGAGGATGACGTGCGCGCCCGCGCCTGCCAAGCGTCGCGCCGTCGCCGCGCCGATCCCCGACGATGCGCCGGTGACGATCACGATCTGCCCGGCCAGCTCTCGCTTCATACACGCCTCATAATTCTTCAGCCGTGTGCAACGCGAGCGCCGCGACCGGCTCAGGCATTGCCGCAGGCGCGGCGAGCGCGGCGGCCGACGTAAGCACGAGCGCGAGCCACAACAAATCTGCGAGCAACAGGTGCGTGAGTTGCAACCAGATGGGCGCGAGCAGATAGAGATTCAACAGCCCCGCGCCAAGTTGCAAAAGAAAGACTGTGATGAGCAGCGCGGCCAGACGCTTCACGCGCGCGGTCGGGCGCAAGAAATTGCTGATGTAAGATGCGGTCAGCACGACGTAGCAACCGACGGCGAGCGCGATCAAGGGATGGAGTACACGCAGGCGCAAGAGGAAATGCGCGGTTGGCGAAAAGTCTTGTTGCATGCCTGCGGCAAGAGTGCGCGCCGGGAAAAGCGTGTCGCCTAACGCCGTCACCGCGCCGGACGCGGCCAGCACGAGCAGACCGAGCAGACCAAGCGCGCACAGCGCCCACACACTGCCCTGCTCTTTCAGACGCACACGCGGCGCGCCCGCCGCCCACCACGCGGTCAGCGTCATCGCCGCGAGCAATAAGAATGTGTTGACTAAGTGAATCGAGCCGACGACCGCGCGGGCGAGCGAATCGTTGTGCGCCGTCAGTCCCAGTTTGACCTGCACCGCGCCGACCGCGCCTTCCAGTAAGATGAAGACCAACGTGAGCAACGCGCCGAGCCGGGCCGGATGCCGCTTCGGCAGCAAGCGGAACGCAAAGAATACGAGCGCAATCGCCAGCAGCCCCGCGAGGCTCGTCGTGATGCGATGCGAAAGTTCGACGAGCGTCTCGATACTGCGCCCGCGCGGCACGACTTCACCATTACACAGCGGCCAATGCTCGCCACAGCCCGCGCCCGAACCGGAAGCGCGCACGTACGCGCCCCACATGATCGTGAGCAGGTTGTACACCACCACGCCCCACGCAAATTTGGCGAAGCGCGTTAGTTTCAATGGCTGCTTAGTCTCTGGATTCACGGCCACGAATTATAAGCCGAACGCACGTGCGCGGTCATTTCGGCGCACGCGTACGCTCGAATTGATAAGCGCGCAACAGTGTGAGCGCGAAGGGCACGAGCCAGATCAGATCGTTCGTGATGTTGATCCAGCCCATGCGCCACGGCCATGCGCCGCTACGGGCCGTCTGTAAAAAACCGATAGGGCCAAACAGTTTGCCGAGGAAGCCGACCAGCACGATGGGCCAGTGGCGAAACGGATCGCGCGCGGCAATCGCATAGCCGACGCCGTACACGCCGACGACCATGCCGAGGCATTGCCAGATTTGCGGATAGTTCGGCGGCACTGCGCCCGCCCAACGAAAGAACGCGAGCGGAAACAGCACCACTGCCGCGCCCCACACGATGTTATACGCGCCCGCCGCATATAACACCGCGCTCATCCAACGCGGGTGCGTCGTCTGCCTTGCCATCACGTCCGTCGTTTCGCCAGCAACGCACGTGCCTGCGCCACGATTTTGCCGGGACGGGGATACCACATCCGGCTCGTGTCTATGATTTTGCGTTCGTCAATCGAGATGCTGAACTCGCCGAGGCCGCCCTTTACCGTCTCGACCTCGACACCCTCTTCGGTGCGCAACTGCGCCGCCACACGGGCGGCCATGACCCGCTTGATCAGTCACACGGGGCAATAGTGAATCACGACTTTGCTCAAGCGACTTGCTCCTTTCGTCGTTCAGGCGCGCAGCAAGTAGCGCAGCGCGTTATCAAGTTGCGGATATTTGAACTGATAGCCTATGGCTTTGAGTTGCGCCGGCTCGACACGTGCGCTTGCGAGCAACAGCGCGTCGGCCATTTCGCCGAGCGCGAGGCGCAAGCCGAAGGCGGGCACAGGGAGCAACGTCGGGCGACCGAGCGCGTGGCCGAGCGCCTGCGTGAACTCGGCATTCGTCACCGGCTGCGGCGCAACCACGTTGACGGGCCCCGCCACGCTTTCATTCATCAACGCATGCTCAATCGCGCCGACCACATCATCAAGCGCGATCCAACTCATGTACTGCTGGCCGCTCCCGACCCGCCCGCCGACACCGAGTTTGAACGGCGTCAGCATCTTCGCCAACGCACCGCCCGCGCTGCTCAGCACGACACCGAAGCGCAGGTTGACCGTGCGTATGCCGGCCGCGCGGGCCGGCTCAGTCGCCGTTTCCCAATCGCGGCAGACGTGCGCGAGAAAGTCTGCGCCCGGCGCGCTCGCTTCGGTCAAGACTTCTGCGCCACGGTCGCCGTAGTAGCCGATGGCGGACGCGCAGATGAACGTAGCCGGGCGTGTCTGCAACTGCGCGAGCGTCTCGGCCAAGAGATGCGTGCTCTCGATGCGGCTCGCGCGTATGCGCCCCTTCTTCTCGTCCGTCCAACGCCCTTCGGCGACTGGTTCGCCTGCCAGATGTATCGCCGCATCGTGCCCCACCAGCCGCGCCGCTTCAAGTTCGCCCGTCGCCGGATGCCACGGCACTTCGGTTACGTCCATTTGCGTGCGCCGCTGCGATTCGCGGCGCACGAGCGTCGTCACCTGATGCCCTTGCGTTAGGAGCGACGAGACGAGCGCCGCGCCGATCAGACCGCTTGCGCCGGTCACGATGATCTTCATGTGTTTGATCCCTTCAACCGTCTGGTGTGTAGAGCGCGCGGCCCGACGAGCATGACCCGATTCGCTTCTCAGATGCAAGCCGGGTTCATATACTGTCGCCGAGCGCCGATGGCGCAGACTACGCGCGAACTGTCAAAGCGATGACACAAACCCATCAATATCACGGCACGACTGTCACGGAATTCGTCGGCCGCCACTTCAAACTCTTCGTCGCGCTCGCGCTCTTCCTCGCCCTGTCGCTGCTCGCGGCCGAGCGGCTGGCAACTTTGCCCGGTCGTGCCGTCGCGCTCTTCTCGCTCTGCGCCACAATGCTACTCTGGCTGGCCCTACTCTTCCAATGCATCCGCGCGCGGCCGTGGACGGCGTTGATGGAACTGCTTGCGCTCGCCTTGCTCTTAGGTTTTGGCGCGACGCTCGTGGCATGGGCGATCTATTGGTGGGCGTGGCGCGCGGTGGCCGTGCCGGTCGTCGGCTACATAGGACTGTTTCTCGTCCTCGAAGAGACGGGCGTGCGCCACCATCCCGCCTATCCCGACCGGCGCGATTATCAAGCCGGCGTGCGCCTGCTCTGCCTGCTCGCCGCGCTCCTGCTCGCTTACGTCTTCAAGAACTAGCGTGCGCGCTCCCCGTCCCGACCCGTCAATTTTCGATAGCCCCACGCGCACACGACCAGCGCGATGGCGGGCAGCCACAGCCAGATAATCTCACTCATGATCACATCCAATCCACGCTGACTGATGAAAGGCGCGATGCCGATGGGCGAGACCTCGACGGGCCGCCACGGGAAGAAATAACGCGTCGCCGAGAACGGCGCAAAGAACGCCACGCCCAGCCCGCCGTTCGTCAGCGCGTCAAGCACGCCATGCGAGGCCGTCACGATGAAGAAGTACGCGACGAGCGCCCACCAACCGCGCGACAGCCGCCGCACCTCACGGAACGCAAGCCATACCACCACCAACGCGAGCAGCAACGCGAACGCGAGCGAGTGTGTCAACCCGCGATGCCCCAGCATGTCGCCGTAGCGTATGCCGAACGCGAAGCCAACGACATCCACATCCGGTACGACCGCGCACAGGGCCGACAGCAACCAGAAACGCCACCGCATCCGCGCGCCCGTGTACGTCTTGCCCAGCGCGAGTGCGACGAAAGCATGTGAGAAAGCTGAAGCCATCTAAATTCGACTTTGACGCGGCAATATCTCGCGCAAGCGAACTAAACGCCGCTTCCGCCAAACATAGTACCTTGTCGAGCAGGCTGCGTCATGAATATCAGTATTGTTAGAAAAGTATGCTGGTACTCCACGCAATACTAAAAGCTTGCTGTCAAATCTATAGTGCAACAGTTTTCTACCACCATCATAGAAACCATCAGGGCAGCCCGGTCCGTCCGTAATAGCTGCGAATGGAGTGTCATATATTTTGCCCATGCTGACATCAACAATAGCTAAGCTGATGCAGATCATCCCGCAACTCCAACCAACGATGGCATAACGCCCTGCAAAGTTGGCGTGCCCTTTTGCGGCTTGACGAAGCCTCTGACGGAAATCTGTCGCTGACTCATTAAATAATGCTTTAGGTATGGCAATGATCTGGGCCTGTTTCTTCGGCACACCCCGGACGCGATAATCATCAAACTGCGGCAGGCGCTGCTTGTTTTGCTTTTTGTGGGTCTTCGCATTTGCTAACGGCTGCGCCACTAAACCAACGAGCGTTACAAGAATCATGAGCGCTAAGCTGCTTCGCTTCAACATTTCACTCCTGCTAGATCATCATGCAGTTATTGACGCCATCCTCTGTCGCGTGCGCTTTGCGAAGCGTGAAGAGTGTGCCGCCGGTGGGGCGGCGCATCCATGAGACGGCGGCTTCGATGAGGCTGGCGCGGGCGCGTATGTTGGCGAGACCGCGCCCCTTCTTCGCTTCCTTGAGATCGAAGCTGCGCCCGTCGTCTTCAAGCAGCAACATAAGCTCGCTGTTGTCAGAGAGCGCGACGGTGAGACGCACGTGTTGGGCGTCGGCGTGGCGGCAGATATTGTTGAGCGCTTCTTGCGCGATGCGATAAAGCTGCATGCGCTCGCCGGCTGCGAGCGCGAGCCGTTCGTCGAAATCTTCGGCACAACTGAACTCATACGTGAACCGCTTCGCGGGCGGCGCATGCGCGACCACGTTGGCGAGCGCGAACTCAAGCGCGGCGGCCAGACCGACGTTCTCCAACGCGGACGGACTCAAATCTTCGCAGATGCGTCTGATCTCCTGCGAGACCGCTTCGATCTCCGCGCGAAAACGCGCCGGCTCGACGTGAGCGTGCTGCCCGTTCGCCTGTTCGTCGGTCGGTAGTTGATCGGTGAGCAACATCAGGCTGCGCAAATCCGCGAGCGTCTGATCGTGCAAATCGCGCGCGATGCGCCGTCGTTCGCGCTCGGCTTCGTTAGCGAGTTCGAGCCGCGCGCCGGCCAATTCGTGATGCGCGTCGGCAAGCTCTGTGGAGGTGCGCGCGATGCGCCGGTTCTGCACTGCGCCCCACGTCAACGCGACGAGCGCCAGCACGAGCAAGACCGCCAGCATCGTCGTCGTCCACGGGAACGGTGCGCGACCCACTGTGAACGCGAACGCTAGTGGCGCGGAGGCTGCCAAGTCCTTCGTGAACGCACGCGCCTCGACGCGATAAAGACCGGGCGCAAGATTCTCCATCAAGAACTGCGCATCGTGCGCGAGTTTGCGCCGCAACTCTTTCCCCGCGCCGTCACGTAAGATGAAGGCATATTGAAACTGTTCCGGGAAAGTGCGACTGCTGAGCGCCGCCACGTCGAGCGCGAGGCTGTTCTGCGGGTAAGGCAGCTCGATCCCTACGCGCAACTCTTCGGGTTGATGCAAACGACGGCTCAGCACACGCACCGGCACGAGCGTGGGCGCGGCGCGACTGAAACTGTAACGTACCAGCCCGCGACTCGTACCGATGAGCAACGAAGTGCCCGCGTGTCCGTTGTCCGCGTCGGGCTTCTCATCCGCGCGCACGAGCGCAAACGTCTGCGCCGATGCGAGTCCCTGTTCGACATCGAGCCGCGAGACAAGCGGCCCGAACCCTTCGTCGAGTTGCACGCGCAAAAGGCCGCCGCCCGCCGTCGCACACCACGCGCCCGTCGCGCCCGCGTCGCCTGCGTCCGCCACCACGCCGCGCACGTCCGCGTTCGGCACTATCGTCGTCAAGGCTGCGTTGTGATAAAGATAGAGACCTTTCTGGGTGGCGAACCAGACGGCTTGCTCGCCCCGCCCCGCCATCGCCCAGATCGCACTGCCCGCCAACCCCTCCAGCGCGTCGCCGCCCGCGCTCACCTGTCCGTTCTCATAAACAAACACGCCCGCATGGGCCGTGCCGATCCATAGACGCGCGTCGCCATCCGCATAGAGCGCGGTCACTTCGCGCAGTCGCGCCTCCGCGCCAGTCTCCGGCCACACGTGCGTGCGTCTAGCACCGTCCAGCCGCTCGACGCCAAGACCGTAGCTAGCGACGTAGGTCGCACCCTGAAAGTTGCACAGCGCACGCACGCTCTCTATGCGCGCTGGTTCGCTCTTGTCGCGCGGTTGCGTGCGCTTCTCTCTCTCGTCAGCCGGCGCACCCGCGCTCGTCTCTTTCGAGTCGTTTGGCCGCGTAACGTCGCCGCGCGCTCCGGCGTTAACGTTTGCGGTCGCGGTGCTCGCGTCTTTCGGCGTGGCGCGCGAGCCTTGCGTTTCGTTCGTCTCTTTCGTCGGTTGCGTTTCCTTCTGCCCGTCACCTGCCTGTTGGTCTGTCGCTTCGGGCGCGACTGACTCTTGTGCCCTTACCGGCCCGTGCTTCGTGCTGACGCCGACGTACAACCCGCTCGACGTGCCGACGAGCAGACGCCCCACCGCATCCTCCGTCAACGCATAGACCGTTTTGCGCGCCAGTTGCTCTAGCCCGCGCCACGCTTTCAACTCCGTGTCATAGACGAACAGCCCGCGATTCGTGCCGCACAGCAACTCGCCATTCCGCGCTTGATAGATAGCGCGTATGAAGTTGCTCTCCGCGTCCGCGCTGATCGCTTCGTTGTGCGGCGCGCTCGCGTCGAAGCGACAGACGCCTCTGTCCGTGCCGAACCACACGACGCCTTCGCGATCAACGAAGACCGAATAGACGTGATCCGAGCGCAAGCCGCCGCCCGTGCCCGCGAACGTGAAATGCTCACGCACATGACCGTCGCCGACGCGCCACACACCCTGTCCGTCCGTGCCGGCCCATAAGCCTTCATGCCCATCGCGCACAAGCGCAGTGACCGTGCCCAGCCCTGCGCCAAGCTTCGTCGGATGCAACAGCTCGCTCGCCTGATAGAGACCGCTGTCCGCGCCCCGCGCCCGCGCACCGAGCCAGAGCTTTCCATCCGCAGCCGTCACCAACGCCTCGACGAAGAATGCGCGCGGACGACTATTCACCTCTTTAATCTGCTCACGCTCCATGCGCAACAGACCGCGACTGCGCGAGCCGACGTACAGCGTGCCCGCTTGATCGAACGCGAGACTCGTCAACCCTAACGCGCCCGGCTTGTCCGCGTCCGCGCTCACAAGCGGCGACTCGGGCCACGCGCGCACGGAGAGCGCGCCGTCCGACTGCGTGCGACAGTCGAATAGCACGCCCTCACCGGTGGCGAGCCATGCATGCCCGCGCTCCGCCGGCACAGGCGCAATCGCCGTCACCGCTTTGCCGCGCGTCTCCTCGATCAAATGGAACGCGCCGGCAACAAGACGTGCCGCGCCCGCTTCAGTCCCGACCCACAACACGCCGGCATCATCGAACGCCAAGGCCAGCACGCGCGCCCCCGCCAACTCCGCGAGCTGCACCGACTGCGTGCGCCGGCCGTCGTAGCGCGCGAGGCCATTGTCCGTGCCGAACCACATCGCGCCGTCCGCGTCCTGCGCCAGCGCACGCACGCGATCTGATGGCAGCCCGTGGAACAAAGTCACCGCGCCCCATTGATGCAGATTGGAAGCGGGCACGTTCGCGTTGTCGTTCGTGGTCTGTGCGGAAGGTGAGACAGTAGGCAGTAGGCAGTAGGCAGTAGGCAGTAAGAGGGCGGCAAGCAAAAAGTAATAAACGCGGCGCGACTGACAAGCAGCAAGACGCGCCCGGCGCAAGCGGTTATATATCTGCCTGTTGCTCACTGCCTACTGCCTACCGTCTCTTGCCCTCTGCCTTTTGTTCTTCGAGGTAACGCTGGCGGTCGCGCTCGATCCATGCTTCCAGATCGGTCGCGGCCTTGTCCAGTTCGTCGCTGTTGATGAGACCGCGCCTGAGTGCTTCAAAGAAGGCGCGCGTGCGGATGTTGTAGGCGAGTTTTTCGTACGCCTCGTGCGGCGTGCCTTCAGGCGTCGAGACGAACAGTTTTTCGTAGAGCGTGGCCAGCCGGCTCTCGACGCCGCGCAAAGAGAGACTGCACTTGCGCGCAATCGCCCAGTTCGATAAACCAAGCGCGAGATAATAGAGTGCTTCGGCTTCAAACTCTGTCAGGAGCGGTCGCTTGAACGAATCTTTGAACGCCGGATCGATCATGTCCGCGCCATCTTCCAACACGGCGGCGACGAAGCGTAGGAAACGCGATTCAGGATTGTTCTTGTGGATGAAACCGTAGGCGGGCGGCGGCTCGACCGCCTTGATGATCTTGCGTATCTCGTTGATATAGACTTCGTGCGGAAACTGCGTCCAGAAGATCACGCGCGCCGCCGGAAACTCGCGCCAGATGGCCCGCGCCGCCTTCACGCCCGATAAGCCCGGCATCTGTATGTCCAACACACACAACTCCGGTCGGTGCTGCAACGCCTGTTCGACCGCCGCCGCGCCGTCCCCCACTTCCAAGACGGGCGCGTGCCCCGCGAACTCGCGCTCAAGAAGTTCACGCAGGTAACGCCGTTGCGCCACATTGTCTTCGGCAATCAGAATGGACATGAGTTAATCACTCGTGATGATGACCCGAAACCGGCCGTGCTCGAAGAGGTA
>JANMAD010000419.1:0-2707 GCA_031359515.1 Acidobacteriota bacterium
TGCGCCAGATAGGGTATATTTTTGCCCCGCACATTTTTTAACCGGCACAGCTTTACTTTTCGCGCGGGCGCGACTTGCAAGCACAGGCTTAACGGGGAGGATAGTTTGGCAGCCGCCGCATTTTACGATCTGGAAGGCACGCTCGTTAGCACCAATCTCGTGCATACGCTCGGCTTCTATGCGCGCAACCAGCAGAGCCTGTGGCGCAGCGTGAAGAAATCGGCCGCGACCGTCTTGAGCCTGCCGCTCTTCGCCGTGACCGATCAATACAGCCGCAACGTCTTTAACGAGCTGTTCTTCAAACGTTATCGCGGCGAGACCGCCGACCGCTTGCGCTATTTCGCCGAAGAGTTGTTTACGGGCGTGCTGAAGCCGGCCGTCTTCCCCGGCACGTTCGAGTTGATCGAGCAGTCGCGCAAACTTGGCTTGCGCCAAGTGGTCGTCACCGGCGCGCTCGACATCTCGGTCGATCCGTTGATGAAGTATCTGGGCATCGTGGACTATGCAGCGAACCGTTTGGAGTTCGTCAACGGCGTAGCCACGGGCCGCCTGTTGCCACCCGTGCTGGCCGCGGCCACGAAGGCGAGTTGGATTCGCACGTTCGCCGAGCGCGAAGGGATCAGTTTGAGCGAATCGTATGCTTACAGCGATAGCATGAGCGATCTGCCGATGCTCTCGATTGTCGGCCACCCAGCGGCCATCAACCCCGACATGCGCTTGCGCCAGACCGCGCTGCATCACGACTGGCCGATACTTAACTTGAAGTGAATTTGAATAGCCACTAACTGTTTAGGAGCACAAAGCATGCGTCTTTCTATCACTATCGCTGCGGCCTTCGCCGCGCTTGCACTCACCGCCGTTGTGTGCGGGCAGAGCGCGTTGCGCGCAGGCGCAAGCGCCACGGGCGACAAACTCGCTTATCCGGTCGCGCACAAAAGCGATCAGGTTGATGATTACAACGGCACGAAGGTCGCCGATCCTTATCGCTGGCTCGAAGACCTCGACTCGCCAGAGACGAAAGCGTGGGTCGCTGCCGAAAACAAGTTGACCTTCGACTATCTGCAACAAATTCCCGAACGCGCCGCGATCAAAGCGCGCCTGACGAAGCTGTGGAACTTCGCGCGTTACGACGTGCCGGAGCAGAACGGCGGTCGTTATTTCTTCAAGAAGAATGACGGGCTGCAAAACCAGTATGTGCTCTACACCGTGGACACGCTGAATGGTCAGCCGCGCGTGCTGCTCGATCCTAATAAGCTCTCGGCCGACGGCACAGTCGCGCTCGCCGGTACGGCCATCACGGAGGACGGCAAGTTGATGGCTTACGGCTTGGCCGCTTCCGGGTCGGACTGGAACGAGTGGCACGTGCGCGAAGTGGCGACGGGCAACGATCTGCCGGACGTGCTCAAGTGGGTTAAATTCTCCGGCGCGTCATGGACGCCCGACGGCAAGGGCTTCTATTACAGCCGCTACGACGAGCCGCAGGCGGGCAACGCGCTCGCCGCCGTCAACGAGTATCACAAGATTTATTTCCACCGCGTCGGCACGCCGCAGGCGGAAGACACGTTGGTCTTCGCGGGCACGGCCGGGCAGAAGGGCTGGACGTTCAACGCGCAGGTGACGGAAGACGGCCGCTATCTGATCATCTCAGGCTTCCCCGGCGCGAGCGCGGATAAACGCATCGACTATAAAGACCTCAAGACGAAAGACGCGCCGGTCGTCAAGCTATTGGACGACGCGGGTGTCGCGCAGTATTTCGTCGGCAACGACGGCCCCGTCATGTGGTTTCACACCGACCGCGCCGCTTCGCACAAGAAACTGATCGCCGTTGACACGCACGCACCTGAACAGAAGAACTGGCAAGTGGTCGTGCCCGAAGCGAAGGATACGCTCGACAGCGTCATCGTTGTCGGCAATCAGTTCATCACCTCTTACTTGCAGGACGCGCATCGCGTCGTCAAGCTCTACGATTTGAAGGGCACGCTCGTGCGCGAGATGACGCTGCCCGGCATCGGCGACGCTTTCGGCTTCACGGGCCGGCGCAAGGACAAAGAGACATTCTTCGCTTACACCAGTTTCACCACCCCGACCAGCATCTATCGCTACGACTTCACGACCGGCAAGAGCGCCGTCTTCCGTCAGCCGAAAATGGACTTCCGCTCCGCAGACTACGAAACCAAGCAGGTCTTCTATACGAGCAAAGACGGCACGCGCGTCCCGATGTTCATCTCGCACAAGAAGGGACTCAAGCTCGACGGCCAAAACCCGACCTATCTTTACGGTTACGGCGGCTTCGACATTGCCCTGACACCCAACTTCTCGGTCAGCAATCTGGCTTGGATGGAGATGGGCGGCGTCTATGCGCTGGCGAACCTGCGCGGCGGCAGCGAGTATGGGAAAGAGTGGCATGAGGGCGGGATGAAGCTAAAGAAGCAGAACGTCTTCGACGACTTCATCGGCGCGGCCGAATGGCTCATCGCCAACAAGTATACGTCCACGCCGAAGCTGGCCATCGGTGGCGGCTCGAATGGCGGTCTGTTGGTCGGCGCGGCCATCACGCAACGCCCCGATCTGTTCGGCGCGGCGCTGCCTGCGGTCGGCGTGATGGACATGCTGCGCTTCCAAAAGTTTACCATCGGCTGGGCCTGGCAGGCGGAATACGGCAGCTCGGAAAAGCCGGAGGACTTTCCGCGGCTCTATCAATACTCAC
>JANMAD010000433.1:0-6432 GCA_031359515.1 Acidobacteriota bacterium
GGAGGCGGGCTTGCTCGCAGGGGCTAACGCCTATCTCGTCAAGCCGGACTTGAGCGAGTTCCTCCCCACCGTCAAGCGTTTGTTGGCAGAAGCATGCGCCGCCCACGCTTAACCCTTTCAGTTTTTCCCACTGAGCCGCCACCTGTCCCCCGCTTAATTCGCCCGCATGAGTGATGATGCCCGGCGGTGTCCCGCTAGACACTCATAAAGCGGTTCAAGTATAATTTCGCCCGTCAATGATAATTAGTGGTTGACGAGTGCTTGCGGCGCATTGGTGTAGTTGGTTAACACGCTGCCCTAATCATAAGATATGCTGAAAAGAGGGTGGGATGAGCAGCAACTAAGAGAAGCAGTCAGCGTTTCTACTTCGTGGTCGGGCGTAATGCGGCGCTTGGGTTTAGCGATAGCGGGGAATAGCGTTAAGGCGGTAAAGACTTCAGCCTACGAGCTTGGTTTGAACGTTTCTCATTTCAAGGGACATGGTTGGAGCAAAGGTATGACTAATATGCCTTCTCCGCCGCAAACTATTTCTTTGCTGGACATTTTAGTCGAGAGATCGAGCTATACTAGTTCGAAAGATTTGAAGCGCCGTTTATTCAAAGCGGGAATCAAAGAGAAGCGTTGCGAGCATTGTGCAAATACTGAATGGATGGGGCAAGAGATTCCTTTGCAACTCGATCATATAAATGGCGTGCGAAGTGATAATCGCATAGAGAACTTGCGCGTACTCTGTCCCAACTGTCATACTTTGACTCCAACATGGGGAGGCAGAAACTTTAAGGCCCGTTCGTCTAGGGGTTAGGACGTGGCCCTCTCAAGGCCAAAACACGAGTTCAATTCTCGTACGGGCTATTACATCATCGCCAAGAAATAAGCATAAGCGCAGATAGAATTTGCGCCCATGAACTAGAGAAGCCGGCGATCATCTCAAACGATGATCGCCGGCTTTCAGTTTTGCCATACACGTGGCGAGCGCGGGTTAAGCTGCAACAGCACGCTTCATTTCTTTTTGCGCGCTTCATTGACCCGCTTGTGCCTCTTTGCTGAGCGCGGCGTTGAGACTGGCGGCGGCGTCGCCCTCCTCTTTGGCGTTAGCGGAAGACGGCTTCTCCTTACGCAAATTGTTTGATTTCGTTAGAGCCGCGCGAGCACTTTCTGCGCGAGCGTCTTGGCCTTACGTTGTCTGGCTGCGTCGTCGTCCGTGCCGCCGAGGCTAACGCGGATGAAGCGATTGCCTTTGAGGACATAGAGCGCGCCGCTCACGCGACTGTTGATCCAATATGCTTCGTCGCCGATCCCCGTCACACGCTGCGGCGGCGCGCCCTCTTCCTCTTCTTCTCCGCCGCGCCGCTTGTCTTTCTCCTTGTCCTTATCTTTATCTTTATCTTTCCTGCGTTCGCGTTCCTGTTCCCGCTCCCGTTCACTGTCGCTCCCGGCGGCGCGGGTGAAGTTCTCTTTCCAGAACTCGCGCGGGCTGGTCTTGCTGCCGGGACTCTGGTCGGTCACTTCGAGGCTGATCGATTTGGTGAAGGTCGCGGTCGTGTAGAAGCACTGCCCGATGGCGAACGAGGCGTCGCTGCGTTGGCTCGTCTTCGTCTCCTTGATCTCTTCACCCTGCACGGCCTTGATCTCGTCCGACGTGAGCAGGCGGCACGGGTCGGGCGTACCGGCAGATGTGCTTGCTGCGGGTGCGCTGTTCGCGGCCACGGCTTGCGGCGGTGGCTGAGATGGTGCGCCGGGCGCTTGCGGCGTAGCGGCGGGCGGCGCGGTCGTCGTCGCCGTCGTCGTACTCGTCTGTTCGGTGGCGTTGCCCGCGGGTTGGTTCGTGGTGGTGGTCGTGGTCTGGGCGCAACCGGCGAGCGCAAGCGCGCAGGCGACGACGAGTAGCAAGAGCAGTTTGACGCGCATACGAATGATTCCTCCGCACAATGAATTTATGAGCGCGTTGCGGCAGTACGAAACTTCGCGCGCAACGATTAAAAACCCCGGCCCGCGAGCGCGGCTTCGAGCGCCGCGCGCAGATCGGCGGGCGTCTTGATCTTGCTGGCGGACAACTCGCGCCCGTTCAAGAAGAAGGTCGGCGTGGCCTTAACGCCGATGGATTTCGCGCGCTCGTGATCGGCGACGATGCGTGCGTCCACCTCCGCGCCGTCCATGTCGCGTGTGAAGCGTGCCACATCGAGGCCGACGGCGCGGGCATAGTCGGCAAAGAGCGTGCGCGGATCGGTCGCTTTCGTCCAGTCGCGTTGATTGCGATAGAGCCGGTCATGCAGTTCCCAAAAATGATTTTGCAAGCCCGCGGCCTCGGCCGCGTGCGCGGCCACGAGCGCGTGCTGATGCGCTTGCGTCAACGGGTAATGACGAAAGATGAAATGCAACTTGTCGCCGTAGTCGCTCTTCAACTTTTCCACTTCCGGGTAAAACTGCCCGCACGGCGGGCACTGATAATCGCCGAACTCTTCGAGTTGGAGCGGCGCGCTTTCAGGGCCGCTCGCGCGCGGCGGCTGCGCGCCGGGTGAACCGGCCGCGATTGCGCCCGTGCCGTGCGGCGTGCGCGCCCCGCGCCACAGCCATGCGCCACCGGCCAACGCCGCGATTAGCACGCCGCCGATGATGCCGAGCGGTAGATAATTTTTCGGCGGCGGCCGTTTGCTCGCTCGATTTTTACTCATGCGTTGATCAGCGCGGCGACGCTTCAGATATATGCGCGCAGCAGTTTATTTCCCCCGGCGGCTGCTGGCAACCGACGCTCGACCGGAGACGCGACTAGCGCCGTCTTTGCAAACGGCGCTAGTCGTCGGCGCAAGCAAACTAGTAGCCCCGGCTCACGGGCAGATGCCGTTGCCGGCGAGCAAGTAGGTCGCGGCTGAGGCCGTGTTGTCGTTGGCCTGTGCGTTGCCCGTCGAGTCGGCGGCGTTGGTGGAGCGGACGTTGTTCGTGTTGTCCGCGTAGGTACGGCCGACGATCTTGCCGAGCAGGTCGCCGGGCGCAGGCGCGCCCACTTTGTCCTTGGCGATGACGAACGTGATCGTGCCGTCGGCGTTGAAGCTACTGCCGGTGGCATCGCCGACTTTAGTCGTCGTCGGCACACCGAGCACGAGGCCGACGACCGCCGTGTTAATCGTGCCGTACTCGAAACTCGGCACGCCCGCGTTGCTGGTCGTCATGGCGACGTAGAACTGTCCGCCGGGCGACGCCTGCGAGTTCCAGAAGGCGAGCCAGCGGCTGGCGGGCGGCAGCGCAACGAGGCTGCCAACCTTGAGCCTGAAGACGAGGTTGTTCGTGCCGCCCGGCTCCGAGACGGTGAGCGACTGAATGTCGTACTGCGGCGTGGCCGGGCCGCCGACGTTATCGCCCGCCGGATCGGTCGCTACCGTAAAGCCGTTGCAAGCGTCGCCCACGAAGCGAGCCGAGACCTCGTTGTTGCCGCACGATTCGCCCTGCGCGTTGACCGCCGTCACGCGATAGAAATAGACCGCGCTCGGGTCGGTCGCCGTCGGGTCGTCATAGAGCGACTGCGTGCCGGCGACGGTCGCCAGCAGCGCCTCGCCGCCGCTCGTCGTGCCGCGATAGATTTTGTAGCTGGTGATCGCGGAGCCGCCGTTGTCGGCTTCAGACCAACCGACGTGCGCGGTCGAGCCGGCGCGGCGGACGCTTGCGGCCGGCATGCCCGGCACGGTGGCCGTTGCGGGCGGATCGAAGGCCGCGAACAAGCGTCGCCCGCCGGTCTGGCGCGCGATGGCCGCGAGGGCCGTGTAAGAGTTGCCGGTCGCGCTCGGTTGCGCCTGAATGCACTCGCCGCCGGCGCACCCGTCGGCATAACCGATGAGCATGCGCCCTTGCGCGTCCACGGTCGCGTCTTTGAAGTCGAGCAGGTTGCGGCAGATGTTCGCGCCGCCGCCGAGCCAGACGCAACCGCGCTGGACAGGATCGTTCGGCGTCACGTCCACGGTCAGCCACGACTGCCCGCCGTCATAAGTATGTGCCACGTAGAGATGCCAGACACCCGCGAAGCGCGGCCCTTGCAGCCCGCCTGCGACGGTGGTGCCGACGAAGGCGTAGGCGGCGCGGTTGTTGTCGCCGGCGACTACATCCGAGAAGACCACGTTGTTGATGCCGAGCGCCGCGCCCACGTCATAACGATACTTCCACGTGCGCCCCTGATCATCCGAGACCGCGACGGCCGGCTTCGTGTCGCCATCGGCGTAGGCGTAATAGATGCGCCCGCCCGTGCCGATGCCGACCGACGGATCGCTCCCGCTCGGCGTGCTGCCGGGCACGCGCTGGATCGTCCAACTGATGCCGTTGTCCTTCGAGACGACGACGCCCGCGTTGCTGCCGCAACCCTTGTTCGGCAGATAGACCGTGCCGTCGGGCGCGACCTTCACGTGCCCGTGTAGGCCGCCGCACTCGGACGTGTACACCGGCACGGCCGGGCCGAAGGTCTCGCCGCCGTCGTCGCTGCGGGCGCAGAGAGCGGTGACGAGGTCTTGCGAACAGTAATAGACCGCGTTCGACAGCACCGTGCCCGCCGGCCGTTTCAGCGGCGGCGCGAAGGGGCCGCCGCCGACGGTCTGATGATCGATGCCGGACGTGATGCTGCTGCCCTGCGACGCCACCCACACGTCGCCGTCGTTGTCCGTGTAGGACGACTCGCTGCGACCGGTCAACAGCGCGAGCAATGACACCTGCGTGCGCCCGGTCTGATGATCCGTGAACAAGATCGGATCGGAATCCACTTGCGAGGTTGGCGCGGGCTTGTTCACCCAAATTGATCTGAGGGCCGGGAAGCAGGCATCGGTGAAACTGACCCGCAAGGTCTGCACGTCGGACTGAAACATCACGTTGCCGGTCTGCCAGTTCACGCCGATGGACGGCTCGCCTGAACTGAGCCCGAGGCCGCTGCCGGCGGGCGGATTATAGACTTCGTAGCGCGGCGCAATGCCGGTCGCTTGCGGCGCGGGCGCGGGCCCTTGCGCCGTCGCGGCCACGAAGGCCGTGCCGTGATATTGATCCACGCCCGCGCTCACAAAATAGACGACGTGGACGTAGAAGTCGCCGGTGCCGATGCTCGACCGGTTCGGGTCGAGATCGACTTGCTCGCTCGTCGTGCCGCCGTTGCCCGACGATGCGACGATTGCGCCGGTCAGCGCGCCCTTGTGGATGTACATGTCATAGTCCGTCCCCGGCTCAGTCCAATCGATCTGCACGTGGACTTGTTTGCCCGCCCAGTCGGCCGGCTGCCCGGAGATGGTCAGCTTGTAGCTGTCGCAGTTCGTCCCTTCCGTACACGAGGTTTCGCCGCCGCCCGTGGGCGGGATGCCCGGCGCGGTGCCGTTCCACGTGAGCGGCCCGGCGGTGCCCGGTGTGATCGTCCCGGCCGCAGGATTCGCGGCGCGGGCACGGCAGAGCGGCAAGAGCGCCGCGCAGGCCAGGAGGGCGCAGAGGGCGCAGCCGAAAAGTTGCTGCCGCGGGATGCCCCGCGTGCGTGCTTTGATGCGAGCCGGAATTAGCATGTGTGGCCTCCTTCGCCGCGCGCGTCGTCGCCCGCCTGACCTTGTTTGCGGCGCTTGCGCGCGGCCGTGGCCAAACCGGCCAAGCCCGTGCCGAGCAGCACCATCGTGGCCGGTTCAGGCGTCGCCGTCGGCGCGCCCGGCCCAAAGGTGATGTTGTCGATCACCGGCTCGCCGTTCGGCGAGGCGGTGAGGCGCGTGATGGTCAACGAGGTGATGAAGACACCGGGATCAGACGCGAAGCCGACGAAAGAGAAGCCGTTGAAGTTGGTCGGTGTGACCGCCATGGCCTGCCCGTTCGAGAGCTGCACGAGGTACGTGTCGGAACTTGTGTTAGGCGACACGCCGCCATTCGACAGGGAAGACTTGATGTCGAAGCCGACTACCGTCGTGTTCGAAGGCAGCGAGATTCTGATGTTGATCTCGCCCGCGGTGTTCAGCCCGCCCGCCAGCGTCAGCACAGTGTTGTTGGGCGCGCCGACGTTGAACCCGTCAATGACATTGATGGTGCGGTTATTGCCGGCGGTGAAAGTAACGCCGCCGATTGTCGCGGCCGTGCCCAGGTCAGTGCCCGTGCCGGGGCCGTTCGTATAGCCTAGGCCCTCGAAGGTGATCATCGTGGTGGTAATGCTGTTCGTGGTGTTGTGGTTGTTAAAGGCCGTGCGGTCGGTGAACGTCGCTGTGTCCGCTTTGGCGTTGGTGGCCGTGACCAGACCGATGATTGCGAGCACTAATAGTGCGAAGAGTGGTTTGCTTGCGTTGCGCATTTTCTGTTCTCCTAGTTAAGAAGGCGGTTGTCGGTTTTGCTCCGGTGGGCTGGCGTCGTGCCTGAAGCCAGCCCCGCTCGGAGTTGGACCACCCTGTGTTGTGGCAGTTGGTTGAGGTAACATCACCTTGATGAACGCAACGGCGACAATTT
>JANMAD010000212.1:0-2315 GCA_031359515.1 Acidobacteriota bacterium
AAGCTTGCTGCGCCAGACAAGAGCATCACCGCAACGGCAGACACGTGCGCGCCAGTCTGTGCCTGCCCAACGCGGACGTTATATTCGTGCCGTAGCTTGGCCGACTGAGCGGCTCGCGCTCGATGCCACTTTGCGCGTAGCCGTTGCGCAACAGGGACAACGTCGCAGTGTTCCCGGCCGCGCGTTGACGATCTGTCGGCAAGACTTGCGCTTCAAACAGTGCAAGCGCCGGGCGGGCACGCTCTTCATCTTCGCGGTGGATACGTCGGGCAGCATGGCGCTCAACCGGATCGGGCAAGCCAAGGGCGCGCTCGCGCAGCTACTACGTCAGGCTTATGTCAGCCGCGATCTCGTTGCGCTCATCAGCTTCCGCGAGCAGCGCGCAGACTTGCTCTTACGCCCAAATCGTTCTGCTGCGCTCGCGCGGCGGTTGCTCGATGCGCTGCCCGTCGGCGGCGCGACGCCGCTTGCGGCCGGCTTGCTGTGCGCTTACCAGCTGGCCCGGCAAGCGCAGGCACGGGACGCGGCGCGCGTCGTCTTACTCATCTTCACGGACGGGCGCGCTAACGTCCCGCTCGGTGGGCTTACGACTGCGACACGGCGCGCTGCGCAGTTACAGATCAAAGACGAGTTAGCGCAGATCGGTGCGTTATTCCGCCGCAGTAATTTGACGACCGTTGTTGTTGACACGCATCAACGTTTTGTCGCCGGCGATGAGGCCGAACAGATCGCACGCGCGCTCGGCGCTACATATTGGCCGCTCTCGTCTGCGCTCCCGACGTACACTGAATTTCCCGCGCAACGATAATTTCGCAACGGTAAAAACGCGCGATCATTTACATACTGGCGTTGCGCGGCTATCTTATTCGCGCCCTGCATGCAACGAACCGACGACAATTCAACCCACAATTCCGCTGCCGCGCAAAGCACTGACGCAGAGCGCGACCGGCGCGTGCATGCGCTCTATGAGCAAGTGCTTGAGATAGAGCAGCGGCTGATCCCGACGGGGTTGCACGTCTTCGGGCAGGTAACGGGCGAGCATGACTGCGCCGATCTGTTACGCATGATCGCCTCTTTTGACCGACCCGAAGCCGGCGCGCGTGCGCTGCCCGATCTCATCGCGGAAGGGTTGGGACATGGCGCTTATGATGCGCTGCTGAAAGACAGTAAGCGAGACGAAGATCACTTGCGCGCATTAGAGCGCGTGGACGACCTAGTGCGCGCCGCCATCGCACAGTTCATGCGCGCCAGGATGGAAGAAACGGTCGCATGGTTGGAACAAACTGCGCACGTCCCGCAAGCGGATGCCTGCCCGATCTTCGAGTTGTTGACACGCGTCCGTGCGCAATTGCAGGTCAATCAGGAACTCGATCAATTCGTGCGCGCATTACGTGGCGAATATATCGAGCCGGGGCCGGGCGCAGACCTCGTGCAGAACCCAGCCATCTTGCCGACCGGGCGCAACACGCACGCCATTAACCCTTATGCTGTGCCGTCCGATTTAGCTTTCGCCCGCGCTGAAGCGGTCGTGCAGCAACTACTCACACGGCATCACGCCGAGCAAGGCAGCTATCCCCGCGCAATGGCGCTCGTCTTGTGGGGACTCGATAACATCAAGACGCAAGGCGCGGGCGTGGCGCAGGCGCTCTGGTTATTGGGCATGCGCCCCGTGCGTGATGGCATGAACCGCGTGACGGATGTGCTGCCGATTCCATTGGCCCAGTTGAAGCGGCCGCGCATTGATGTCGTGCTGACCGTCTCCGGCATCTTTCGCGATCTGTTCGGCGCGACGATGAACTTGCTCGACAAAGCCGTGCGCGCGGTTGCGCAACTCAACGAGCCGCCGGAGATGAATTACGTGCGGCGCAACATCAACGCGCAGATGGACGAAACGCGTTGCACGTTCGACGAGGCCGCGCTGCGTATCTTCTCGAACGCGCCCGGCAGCTACGGCACGAACGTCAACTTCATGGTCATGGATTCGCAGTGGGAACAGGCAAACGCGCTGGGCGATCTGTTCGTCACACGCAAGTGCTTCGCCTACGGGCGCGGCGCGGACGGGCGTGCGCTCGAAGGGCGTGAAGCGCGCGGCGCGATGGCCAGCGCGCTCGCGCGCGTCGAGGCGACATATCAAAATATCGACTCGTTCGAGATCGGCATCACCGACGTTGATCATTACTTCGAGTATCTGGGCGGCATCTCCAAAGCGGTCGAACAGTACGCGCAGGCGCGGCCGGCGATCTATCTGTCGGATGCACTCGCGCGCAATGCGAAAATCCGCACATTGAACGAGACCATCAAGCTTGAGACGCGCA
>JANMAD010000460.1:0-4076 GCA_031359515.1 Acidobacteriota bacterium
TGCTCGGCTTCTCGCAGACCTGCGCGCTCAACTATCGCTTTGCGTTCACGCATGCGGATGTGTTGCGGGGCGTCATAGGCATCTGCGGCGGCTTGCCCGGCGACTGGGCCACGAGCGAAGTTTATCGCGCGACCGATGCAAGCGTGCTGCATCTCGCGGGCACGCGCGACGAGTTTTATCCGCCCGCGCGCGTCGCTGATTACGAGCAGAAATTGCGCAAGCGTGCGCGTGATGTTTCGCTCAAGAGTTATGACGCTGAGCACGAATTAACGCCCGCGATGCGCGCGGACGTGCGCGCGTGGTTGCAGACGCGCGTGTGAACATTGTCGGCCAAGTTTCGCTCGCGTATAGTTGCGCCGCATTCGCAACTCGCCGCGAAAGGAACATCAACCAACATGCGTCGTCGTCGCCTTGTTGTCGCTATCGTCGCACTGCTCTTGCTGATCGCACTCGCGTCCGCGTGTGCTTCGTCAACAAACTCGGCCAAGGAAAATGAACAGACCAGCGCGGCGGTGCGTGCGGTGTTGGAGGCGCAGGCGGCGGCGTGGAATCGCGGCGACATCGCGGGCTACATGGACGGCTACGAGCGCGCCGACACGACCACGTTCGTCTCCGGCGACACCATCACGCACGGCTGGCAGACCGTGCATGATCGTTATGCGCAACACTACGACTCGCGCGACAAGATGGGCACGCTCACGTTCTCCGAACTTGAGATCAAACCGCTCAGCCCGTTCTATGCGCAGGCCACGGGCCGCTGGCAACTCGCCCGCGCGGGCGACACGCCGCACGGCCGCTTCACCCTGCTGTTGCGCCGCACCAGCGCCGGTTGGCGCATCGTGCAGGACACCACCACGTCGGCGCAGAATTGAGTTCAAGGTTCAAGGTTTAAGGTTTGAAATCTGGATGTCTGTGCCTCTGTCTTAGCGTTGTTTGCAAAGCCCCGATAGGGGCGGAATATTTGTAGGTAGCGCGATTCTATCTTCTGTTGCAGCTCCGTAGGAGCGGAATGTCCGAAACATTTTGCTCCTACGGAGCTTGGGCATCAGCAGGCGCACTGAGCTACAAACATCTCGCTCCTACGGAGCTAACTGTGCAAACAACTTGTTAACCTTGAACCTTCAACTTTAAACTTTGAACCCACCACCGGAGACGTTCCATGACAGACAACGTCGAGCCACAAGCTGCGGCCCCAATGCGCAGCGAAGAAGAGCGCGTCACGGCGCACAGCGCGGTCTTCAAGAAAGAGTTGGGGCTGACCGATCTCGTGCTGATGCAGATCGTCTTCGTGGTCGGCACGATCTGGGTGGGCGCGGCGGCGAAACTCGGCCAGCAGCAGTTGGTCTTCTGGCTGCTCGCGCTCGTCACGTTCTATCTGCCACAGGCGGCCGTCGTCATCTATCTCAACCGGCTGATGCCGCTCGAAGGCGGACTTTATCAATGGGCCAAGATCGGCTTTAACGAATTCGCCGGCTTCATCGTCGCGTGGAATCTGTGGCTGCTGGGCGTGCTGGTGATGGCGGGCGTGGGGTTGATCGTGATGACCAACCTATCCTACGCGCTCGGGCCGCAGGCGCGTTGGCTGGCGGAGAGCAAGTGGCTGATCGCGCTCGTCAGTTGCGTCACGATCAGCGCGCTGTGTTTTGTCTCATTGCGTGGATTAGCTTTGGGTAAGTGGGTACACAACGCGGGCGCGGTGTTGTTGCTCATCGCGTTCGCCGCGTTGATCGCGCTACCGTTCATCGCCCGCGCACGCGGCACGCTCACGGAATATCACCCGTTCACGCTCGTGCTGCCGACGCTCTCGCTCTTGAGTCTAAACGTCTTCAGCAAACTTGCCGTCGGCGCGCTCTCCGGCTTCGAGTACGTGGCCATCGTGGCCGGCGAGTGCAAGACGCCCGCGCGCAACATCGGTCGTTCGGTCTTGCTGGCTGCGCCGGTGATCGCGCTCATGTTCATCCTCGGCACGAGCGCGGTGCTGGCGTTCGTGGGCCCCGATGAGGTCGATCTGATCGGCCCGATCCCGCAAGTCCTTAGTCGCGGCTTCGGCTCTTATGGTTTCGTCGGGCGCATCATCTCCGTCGCGATCCTGATGGTGGCGTGTCGGCAGATCGCTTTGATGAGCATCTACCTGACCGGCAATACACGTTTGCCGATGGTAGCGGGTTGGGATCACCTGCTGCCCGCGTGGTTCACGCGCCTGCATCCGCGCCACAAGACACCGGTCAACTCGATCATGTTCGTCGGCGCGGTCACGCTCGGCTTCGGGCTGGCGGGTCTCATCGGCGTCCACGTGCAGGAAGCGTTCCAACTGCTCGACAACGCGGCCGGCGTCTTCTACGCGCTCGCCTACGGCGTGCTGTTCGCCATCCCTCTGTTCGGTCTGCGTGGCACAGCTTTGCGCCCGCCGCTCTGGTTGCGCGTTGCCGCCGCCGTGGGTCTCTGCGTGACGCTGCTCTATGCAACGCTCACGATCTTTCCCATCGTCGAAGTGGAGAGCCGCCTCGCCTTCGCCGCCAAGATCATCGGCGCAACCGTCGGTACGAACCTGTTCGGCGTCGCGCTCTTCCTACTCGCCCGTCGCAGACGCCGCACACAGCAGACCGCCGTCTCCATCAACTGAAGGGGCAGGGAGTTGAGCGGAAACGACATGCCTGACACGTTCATCGTCATCAACTGCGCGCAACTCTTGACGCTCAGCGGGCCACAGCGCCCGCGCGTGGGCGCGGAGTTGGGCGAGCTAGGCATCATCACGGACGGCGCGTTGCTCGTGCGCGATGGGCGTATCGCGGCCGTCGGCCCGCGCGATGAGATCGAGGCGCGCGTCACAGGCGATTGCGTGGTGGTTGATGCGGGCGGGCGCGTCGTGCTGCCGGGCTTCGTGGATGCGCACGCGCATCCGGTGTTCGCGGGCACGCGCGTTGACGAGTTTGAGCAGCGCACGCGCGGCGTGACTTATCAAGAGATCGCTGCGGCGGGCGGCGGCATCAGCGCGACCGTCGGGCGCACGCGCGCCGCGAGCGAGGACGAGTTGGTTGCGGCGGGGCAGCGTTATGCGGCGTGGTTTCTGCGCGGCGGCACGACGACCGTCGAGGCGAAGTCGGGTTACGGATTGACGCTTGCAGACGAGTTGAAAATCTTGCGCGCGATCCGGCGGTTGGATGCGGAGACGCCGCTCAATTATGTGCCCACGTTTTTGGGCGCACACGATGTGCCCGCAGAGTATCGTGCGCGACGCACGGATTACGTCGAGTTGATCATCAACGAGATGTTGCCGCGCGTGGCGGCGGAGCGGCTGGCGGAATACTGCGACGTGTTCTGCGAGGCGCGCGTGTTCACGCCTGATGAGACGCGGCGCATTTTAACGGCCGCGCGTGAATATGGGCTGGGCTTGCGCCTGCACGCGGATCAGTTGACGCTCTCCGGCGGCGCGCAACTCGCGGCGGAACTCGGCGCGACGACCGCCGATCATCTTGAGCACACGGACGCAGACGGCATCGCGGCGTTGCAATTGGCGGGTGTGCAACCCGTCTTGCTGCCCGGTTCGGTCTATGCGCTCGGCTCAACGCGCTACCCCGCAGCGCGCGACATGATCGCGGCCGGTTTGGCCGTTGTGCTGGCCACTGATTTCAATCCCGGCTCGTCGCCGACGCCCGCGATGCTGGCCGTCCTGTCGCTCGCCTGTACGCAGATGAAGTTGACACCGGCTGAGGCGATCACCTGCGCGACGATCAACGCGGCTTACAGTCTCAAGCGCGGCGCGGAGACCGGCTCGCTCGAAGCGGGCAAGCGCGCCGACTTCGTGCTGCACGATTGCGCGGACTATCGTGAGCTTGCTTACTTCTTCGGCGTCGAGCACGCGTACGCAGTTTATATTGCGGGGCGCGAGGTGTTTCGCCGCGCGTAGCGCAAGCTATGCTCGTGCAGCCGCCACAAGCTAAATCGAAGCACATCAGTATGGGCCAGAGAACGACAAACATTTACCCACGAACGCACACGAACCGACCGGAACATGCGTCTGTTTGGGTTCGGGTCGCTTCGTGTGCGTTCGTGGATAGCTTTTCCATCTTTTCGTG
>JANMAD010000495.1:0-6061 GCA_031359515.1 Acidobacteriota bacterium
CGATCCTTCGCCACGACGACGCCCTTGCCGAGTCGCTGATCGAGCAAGCCCGCGACCGAGCAAGCGACTTCCGGCTTCGTCCATTCCGTGCCGATCAACTCGACCAAGTGAAGATAGCGCGGCGGGTTAAAGAAGTGCATGCCGAGAAAATGCGCGCGGAAATCTTCTGATCTCCCTTCGGCAATCTCGCGAATGGGAATGCCGCTTGTGTTCGATGCGACGACCGAACCGGGCCGCCGCGCTTCGTCCACGCGCGCGTAGAGTTTGCGTTTGATCTCAAGATTCTCAACGACCGCTTCGATGATCAGGTCGCAGTCCTTCAACTGCGCCATGTCGTCGTCGAAGTTGCCGACCGAGACGAGCGCGGCGCGGTCGGCCGTCATAAAGGCGGCCGGTTTGGCCTTGCGCGCGGCATCAAGCCCGGCTTGCGCGATGCGGTTGCGCACGGCTTTCGTCTCAAGCGTCAAGCCTTTGGCTTGTTCAGTTGGCGTCAGTTCGCGCGGCGGGATGTCGAGCAACAGGACGGGCAGCCCGGCGTTCGCCAGATGCGCGGCGATCTGCGCGCCCATCGTGCCCGCGCCCAAGACCGCCGCCTTTTCAAATCGCAGCATAAAAATTTGAGAGACCTTTCCAAACGGGGAATCCGACCAGCGAGGCGCGGACATCATACTGAATGAGTATTCATTCAGCAAGGCCGGAAACTTTGTTATTGCAAGTTTGCGCCGGCCCGTAAACGGAGCGCCGAGGCCGCGATAGCAGACTCGGCGCTCCGTTGCTCAACGGCCTATCGCCTCTTGCCTCCGCGCCTCCGCCTTTTGCCTTTTGCCCGTTCTCTGCTAAAACTGTGGGCGTCACGGCTATCCCCCATAAGTTGACGGAAAGGACGGACAAACTATGTTCCGCCGTTTGATCGCGACGACATCCACGTGGATCACTGTGCCGCTCCGGCTCGTGCTCGGCATCATCTTCATCGGGCACGGCCTACAGAAAGTGTTCGGCATGTTCAACGGCCCCGGCTGGGCCAAGTTCACCTCTTTCCCCACCCCGTTCCCGTTCATGCGCCCGGCGGTGGTCTGGATGGGCGCAGCCGCGCTGTCAGAATTGCTCGGCGGCGTGTTTGTGCTACTGGGTTTGTTGACGCGCGTCGGTGCGTTTCTGCTTTTGTGCGTAATGCTCACCGCGATGCTCGGCGTCCACATGAAGGGTGGGTTCTTCCTGCCGGCCGGCTACGAGTACACGTTCGCGCTCGCGGGTATCTGTCTCGCGCTGCTCATCGCGGGCGGCGGCCAAGCCTCCGTTGACAGTGCGCTCGCCAATTCGCGCGGCGGGCGCAGATGGTGAGAAAGCAGTAACGAGTGACAAGTGACGAGTGACCGGCAAGAACAAAGTTTTTAACTCGTCACTCGTCACTCGTCACTATCTTTATCGCTCGGCATTCGTCACTGGTCACTCGTCACTGCTGTTATGAAACGTTCGCCGCTGCTCGTCATCTTCGTCACGGTCTTCATCGATCTCATCGGGTTCGGCATCGTCATCCCCGTCTTGCCGTACTACGTCGAGGGCACGAAGTTCCACGCCAGCCCCAGCATGGTCGGCCTGCTGTTCGCGTCCTACTCGATCATGCAACTCATCTTCACCCCCATCTTGGGCCGCTTGTCTGATCGTTATGGCCGCCGGCCCGTGCTGTTCTTGAGTCTGCTCGGCACGAGCTTCGGCTTTCTGGTGCTCGGTTTCGCGACGACCCTCTGGATGCTCTTCGCCGGGCGCATCATTGACGGCATCACCGGCGGCAACATCTCGACCGCGCAAGCCTACATCGCCGACGTGACGACGAAAGAAGAACGCGCGAAAGGCATGGGCCTCATCGGCGCGGCGTTCGGCTTAGGCTTTACCTTCGGCCCGGCCATCGGCGGCATCTTGAGTCGCTGGGGCATCAGCGTGCCGTTCTTCTTTGCAGCTGGCTTGGCGTTGGCGAACGCCGCGCTGCTCTACTTCACGCTGCCCGAAACGGTCACGCCCGATCATCCGGCTCGCGCGTCGGCCGCTGTGGGCCGTTGGTCGCAACTCTTCGCCGCGCTCAAACAGACGCGCCTCGCCTTCGTACTCACGATCTATTTTCTCTTCGTCGTCGCCTTCTCGATCATGACGACCTCGTTCGCGCTCTTCACCATGTACCGCTTCGGCTACGACGCCTTGCACAACGGCTACATCTTCATGTTCGTCGGCATCGTCGGCGTCGTCATACAAGGTGGCTTGATCGGGCGACTCGTCAAACGCTTCGGCGAACTGCCGCTCGTCGTCATCGGCGCGCTCCTGTTCGCGGGCAGCCTGTTCGCCATTCCTTACCTGGGGCCGCACGTCGGCTGGCTCTGGCTACTACTTGTCGCGGGCGGCTTCGCGCTCGGCAACTCGCTGGCCACACCGTCGCTGCAAACGCTCGCCTCAAAGAGCGCGGGCGCGGGCGAACAGGGCGGCGTGCTTGGCGTGACGCAATCGGTCGCGAGCCTCGCACGCACCGTCGGCCCTACCATCTCCGCGTGGCTCATCTATAGCGCAATCGCCACCCCCGGCTTCGATCAAAAGCTGCACAACCTGAGCGACACCTCGCTCTTCCGCACCTTCTGGGCCGCCGCCGCCATCATGTTCCTCGCCTTCCTCCTCGCCGCCTACTTCGCCCGCGCCCACGCCAGCGAGTACACGCACGGCGAGGCCGCACAAGTCGCGGGCGATTGAATTAAACTCAGCATCATGTTGACGATAGAATTTGAGGAACCGAAAGAAGAAACCTGTGACTGCTGCGGCGGAATAACTACGCGGCTCACTCGCTTTGTTTATCAAGATGATGATGCTTTCGCAATTTATTACGCGGTGTTCTCCGATAATCATCCGGGTCGTGAGGTCAAAGCTGCAATCGGACTTGGTGAATGGGGCGGAGAAAGCACGCCTGAGCAGCGACACTCTTTCGGCTTAGTTCTTCGTGAAAAGGAATCACAGTACGAAGTTATGATTGTTAATGCGGAGGAATCACCTTGGCACGATGCCACAAACATAGGTCAAATGCTTAATCGGGATGAAGCACTTGCCCATCCATGGATCGAAGACGTGTTTCATATAACCGATCACATGGTGACGGACGATCCAGCGATTAAAGCTTACTTCGAGGGCGAGCAACTGATTGCTTAACGTCGCCTCACCAGATCGAGGGCAACGTCGTCTCGTCAATTTCGAGCAGCGTGCCGTCGGGCAGGATGTGGATGAGGCGTACGCCGCGTGCGCGTAAAGATGGCGCGAGCAGACCGACGCGGTGACAGTGGGCGCGTGGCTGTTTGTGATCCGTTAAGGGTTGCGACTCGGAGCAGAGCAGCGCGATGCGCGCGTCGGCGGCGAGTTCCATGATGCGATCAAGGCCGCGCCCTAATTCTTCGGGCGGCGCGACGACTTTGCCGCCGCACTCCGGCAACCACTCGTAACCGATCCGCGCCGCGTGCAACGACGCTTCCAACACGCGCCCGTTGTACTGCGGCCAGCGCGAACGGGCCGCGCTGCGCACGTCGCAGACAAGTTCGATCTCATATTGCTTGAGCAACGCGAGGAAGTACGCCCACGGGTGACGACCGTGCCCGATGGTGTAGATGGTTGGCGCAGACTCAGGCATCGGCGGTTGTTGCCCCGGCGGGCGCTGCGCTGCTGTCGCGCCGCAGTAACTCATCGCGAATCTCGTCGCTCGTCAGATGCACGAGCCGCCCGCCGGTGAACATCACGTCGTTCGTCACCTCTAGCACAGCGAAGGGCGGCGGCGTGAATGCGTTCAACTCTTCATCAGTCGCAAACTCGATCTCCGCTAGGATCAAGCCCCAGAGCGTGCCGAGAAAAACGTCAACGGAATAAGCGCGCCCTTCATGTTCGTAAGGATAACGGTTCTTGCGTATCTCGTTGCCCTCGAAGACGGCGAGTTGTTCGTACTCGAATTGCGAGAGATAGATGTTGGTGATGAACGTGCGCGCAAAGTCCTGCGGATCGGGCGCGAACTTCTGCGTTAGTTTCCAAGTCCACTCGCGCTTGTATGGCTCGCGGATTTTGCGCAGGCGCAGGCGTGTGTCCGTGATGTAGTTGTCGAAAATTTGCGTGTGGTAATGCGTGCGCTCAAGACCGGCGGGGAAGTCGCGCAATAGGAAACGTCGCTCGCGTTCAATGCGCGCGTACTTCTCACGCTTCGCGCTTACGTCCGCCGCCGCGCAGGGATAGTGGTGCGCCATCATGCGCCTACCAATTCCGCCGCGCGCTCTTGTAGAAACTCTTCCGGCTCGACGATGTGCCCGGCGATGGCGGACGCGGCGACGACGTAGGGACTCGCCAGATAAACCTGACCGGGGCCGCTGCGACCGGGGAAGTTGCGATTCTGCGCGCTGACCGTCACGGTCTCCGCCGACCGCGACGCGCCCGGCCCCGCGTTGATGCACGCGCCGCAACTTGGATCAATCAACTCCGCGCCCGCGCGCTCGAACAGTTCGATGTAGCCACGCTCCCGCGCATACTCTTTGATCTTCTGCGAACCGAATTGCAGATAGAGATGCACGCCCGGCGCGACGCGCTGACCACGCTCGACCGCGCGCGACAAGACAGCCGCGTACATATCCATATCCGCCATCTTGCCGCCGGTGCATGAGCCGCCGTACGCCGCGTCGATCTTAACTTCAGTCGTAAGGTCGCTGATGTTCACGCCGTTGCGCGGATCGCCCGGCGTGGCCACCATCGGGCGAATCTCGCTCAAGTCGATCTCGAACACAGCCGCGTACTCCGCGTCCGCATCGCTTTGCAAGAAGCCTTTACGCACTTCGTCCGCATCAAGCCCGCGCGTGCGCGTCAGGTATTCAACGACGACCTCGTCCGGCTCGATGATGCCGGTGAAGCCGCCCGCTTCGACTGCCATGTTGGTCAACGTCGCGCGCTCGTCAATCGGCCAATCGCGTATCCCATCGCCCGCGAACTCCAACACCTGCCCGATGCCGCGCCCCTGCTTCATGTAATCGGTCGAGAGGATTTTGAGCATCACGTCTTTCGCGGACACGTCGCCGCGCTTCGCGCCTGTCAACACGAAGCGCACGACATCGGGCACGCGCACGCGCACGTCTTTCGTGTACCAAGCGTTGGCCATATCGGTCGAGCCGACGCCGAAGGCGAAGCAGCCGAGCACGCCCGCCATGCATGTGTGCGAGTCCGTGCCGATGACGAGTTGACCGGGCAGCGCGATGTCTTCGACCACCGCGTTATGACAGATCGCCTCCGACCCGCGCTCCTCCGTCCCGCCATAGAGCCTGATGCCCTGCTCGTCCGTGAACGACGCCTGCGTCGTGGCGAGACCATTAGCGCGCTCAAGCAAGCCCAGCTTGCGTTTGTCTTCCGACATCACACGCCCCAAAAACGTTAAATGATCGCGGAACGCATAGACCGATTCGGCTTCGGTCACACGCGCGTCTTGACCTAATGCTTGCTTGAACAGCGACGCGGCCATCGGTGTCACGTACTCGTGCGAGAAGCGCACGTCCGCGACGGCGAACAGCGCATCGCCCGGTTTGACGGCTGCAACCCCGATCTCGCCTGCCCGCACGAACGCATGCCGCGCGATGATCTTCTCGACGATGTTCATCGGGCGCGGCTTCGTTTCAAGCGGCGGCGGCATGACCGCGCCCGCGAGCCGCGCCTTGTTGTAGTTGAACAATCCGCCATGCTCGACGATGGCTTGCGAGATCGGATCAAGTCCGCGCGTGAACTCTGCGAGCGGAATCTCTTCGCCGCGCCGGATGCGTTCGATCAAACCGAAGTCGGTCGAAGTTAATAAGCCGATGTTCTGCGCGTTCTGGCCGTAAATTTTCTCAATCGTCTGCGCGATGACTAGTCGGACGCCCGCCGCTTGCTCCGCATACGGCGCGGTCTCGCGCGACGAGCCACAGCCCTTCGACAGCCCGGAGACGACGACCGCGAAGCCGCCCTGCTTCACCTCATCCTTCTGCACCGCGCCCTCGCGCATGCCGACATAGACGTACTCGCCGAGCGTCTCGTC
>JANMAD010000502.1:0-4436 GCA_031359515.1 Acidobacteriota bacterium
GAATTCAACTTGGAAATGCAACTTCCGACTTGGTCAGTGACGGGCAAGCTGCGCTAGCATTTCAGATGCTCTTTCAACCGCCAAGTTAAGAGAAGCACTAATATGCGAATCAGTAGTTGAGAAGACAGACACACAGCAGAATTAGTAGAATTTTCTTGCGATGGAAAATCAACTGATTCACTTATATCTGCGTGTCTGCCAAACTTACGATACTTGCTCCCAGTCGTGTTTTCAACGCTTGAGCAATAATTCGACACCGGCTTTTACCGACCAAGAACTAATCACTATCTACTTCTTTGGTCATGACCACGGCTTGTTTCAGAAAAAAGCCATTTATAAGTTCACCCTCAATTATTGGAAAGATTGGTTTCCACATTTGCCGAGCTACCAAACATTTTGTTATCGGCTCAATCTCTTGGAGCAAACTTTTCAAGCTCTCGGCGGCGAGTGGTTGCGGTGTGTGAAAGCTGAGATGCAACCGGAACTCGACCGCTTGATTGATTCAATGCCTGTGATGCTGGCTCGACATGGACATGCGTACACCGCACGAGTCGCCAGAGAGATCGCCAACCGAGGCTATTGTGCCGCTAAAAAGACGCATTTCCACGGGGTTCGCCTCCACACTATCGCGCAACGACGGAGCGGGCGACTGCCGCTGCCCGACCACATCTGGCTGCGCCAAGCCAGTGTCCATGATCTCTCAAGTGTACGCGAGCAAGCCATCCGCTTGCCAAACTCGACGTTGTTTGGCGACAAAGCCTATCCGGCTCCTGATTTAGCACAGGCGCTCAAAGCACAGCAGACCCGGTTGCGCACGCCGTTGAAGAAACCGAAAGGCGCAGCGTTGAGCGAAACGCAGAAAGCTTACAATCGCATGGTGAATCGGCTGCGCCAACCAATAGAGAGTTTGTTCAACTGGCTCAACGAGAAAACCCAAATTCAGAATGCGAGTAAGGTTCGTTCAACGGAAAGTTTGCTGGTGCAATGTTGGGGGAAGCTGGCTTTTGCCATGTTCTCCCTCGTTTTCAACTACTGATTCGCATAAGTATGACACGAAGGCAGGAAAGGAGTAGTTAAATGAATGTATCACTGACGCCGGAGTTGGAAGAGATGGTGAGCCAGAAGGTCGAGAGCGGCTTATATACTTCGGCCAGCGAAGTGATCCGCGAAGGCTTGCGCCTGCTCAAAGAGCAGGACGAACTGAAGCGGGTGCGCCAAGAAGAACTGCGCCGCGAAGTGCTCAAAGGATATGAGCAGGCCCAGCGTGGCGAGTCCCGGCCATTGGACACCAAGGCTATTAAAGCGGAAGGGCGCAAACGGTTGGCGGCAGGCAAGCGGAGGGCGTCTTAAGTGGCGACCATCCTTATCACGCCCCTGGCCCGGCAAGACCTGGGCGATATCTGGGACTACGCTGCCGAGTCCGGCGCGGAACGTGCTGACCGGCTGCTCGACCTAATCTACGAGCAGTGTCAACGGCTGGCCGAGTACCCTGAGATGGGCCGCGCCCGCCACAAGTTGCTGGTGCACCTGCGCAGCTTCACGGTCAAGCACTACGTCATCTGCTATCAGCCGACCGCCGATGGCATCGAAGTGCTGCGCGTCCTGTCCGGCGCGCGGGACATTCACCGCGTCTTTGATGAGATGGTCGGCGAGCCGAGTGATAATGACGAAAACTAAGAGCCGATTCTTTCTTCACAAAAGACCTCCCGGCCTGCTACACGGGCATTGACTTTTAATTCCACATAATTGAGACGGGCACGCCTGTCCATTGCTGCACCCTTGCCTGGATCAGTTGCCCTTGCCCATGCGCTGTCGTTTCGGCTGTTGGTTCAAGCCGCAGGAAGGCTTCATCAATCGAGTAAATCTCGACATCGGGCGTGAACTCTTGCAGGGCGGTCATTACGCGCTGGCTCATATCTCCGTAAAGCGCATAGTTCGATGAATAGACTTTCACGTTGTACTCTTCGATTAAATGCTTCAACTTAAATACCGGCGTACCCATCGGGATGAACTGCCGGGCTTCATTTGAACGCGCGATCACGCACCCATCATTATTTGATAAGACAATAACAGGTCGCCCCGTGAGCGCCGGATCAAAGACCCGCTCGCAGGAGACGTAGAAGTTATTACAGTCAACTAATGCAATGGCAGCAGACATAAGCTCTCGGTTAGTAGCGTTGAATGGCGTACATGACCCGCCCCCACACCTCGAAGTCCACGCTCTCCGGCACTTCAATCGGCGCATAATCCTTATTCGCAGGCAATAGCCAGACCCGCCCCTCGATGAGCGAGAACCGCTTGACGCATAACTCGTCGCCCAAGCGCGCGACGACAACATCGCCTTCATGCACTTCGACCATGCGATCTACGACCAGCAGTGCGCCGGGTAATATCCCTGCTTCGCTCATCGAATCACCATCAACGCGCACGAAGAAGGTCGCGGCCGGGTGCTTGATGAGGTGGCGGTTGAGGTCGAGCCGGCCTTCTATGTTATGTGGAATATCGGGCGTAGGATTTCATCCCGCTTGATTCATTCCGCTGACCGGAGGCGTAAAGATGAGCGACATCAGTTGGGAACGCTTCCCGCTGCTCTCCGCTAACCCGCACGCGCGCTCATGGCTGACCATCCAAGCCAACTTACAACTCGCCCCCAACACCGTCGCCGCCTACGGGCGCGCGTTGGAAGATTATCTCGCCTTCTGTGCGCGCAGCAGTGTCGAAGCCGATAGCGCCACGCGCGAGCAACTCGCCGCTTACGTCCGTGACCTGACGCGCCGCCCCGCCCCGCGTGGCGCGCCCCTGCGGCGCAGCGATTCCAAGGCCGGCTTGGCTAACGCTACGCTCCGGCAGCGGCTGACAGCCGTGCGCCTCTACTACGACTACCTGCTCGAGGAGGGCCTGCGCGACACGAACCCCGTCGGGCGCGGGCGCTACACGGCGGGTAAAGGCTTCGGCGGGCAGCGCGAGCGCAGTCTCATCCCTGCTTACCGCCGGCTGCTGTGGATCCCGACTGACGACGAATGGCTGGCGGTAGTCGCAGCCGCGCGCTCGGAACCTCTCCGCAACCGTCTGATGCTGGCCCTGGCTTACGACGCAGGTCTCAGGCGCGAAGAGTTGGGCGCGTTAGAGACTTCCGACGTTGACCCCGCACAGCGTCTCTTACGCGTCCGCGCCGAGACGACCAAGAACCGGCAGGAACGTATCGTGCCCTACTCGGAAGCCACCGGCGAGTTGTATGCCGCCTACCTGCGACACCGCCGCACGCTGAGCCGCGCGCGGGGTCCGCTGTTCCTCTCCGAGTCGCGGCGCAACCCGGCGCAGCCGCTCACGATCTGGACGTGGTCGAAGGTCGTGCAAGGCATCGCCGAGCGCGCAGGTCTTCCGCGCCTGACCACCCACACGATGCGTCACTTGTGCCTGACCGACCTGGCACGCGCCGGCTGGGACATCCACGAGATCGCCGCCTTCGCCGGGCACCGGAGTACGGAGACGACGCTGCTGTACATTCACCTGAGCGGGCGCGACCTGGCGGCGAAGTTCGCGCGCGGGCTGGCGGCGATCCATATCTGGCGTGCCGCCCTCACGGCCACAGGAGGCGGCGATGTGTAGCCAACAACTTACCGCTCAAGGCTCCCGGCGGGACGTGCGCTGGCGCTGGCCCGTGGAGCTTGCCGCTTATGATCGCGCCGCCGGACTCAGCCCCGAGGAACTCGACGCGCTCGACCGCCGCTACCACTGGCGGCTGCCGCACCTGCCTTTCCAACCCGCGCCGGCACTCTCGCGCCTGACCCGCCCGCTCGCAGAGGTCATCGCGCACGTCGGGACGGACGAGGAAACAGGCTTAGGCATGATGCCGCTGGTGCTGCGCGAAGTGCAGCGCCGGCGCTTGGCCTACTGGGGTTGGAGCATCGACGAGTGGCGCGAGACGTTGTGTCCGAACTACAAGAGCTTCCGCCGGCGGCACCGCTCGGCCTCTGACTACAAGCCGCAGTTGATGGCCGTAGCTTACTTGCTGCGCTGCGTCGAAGACCCGCACCTGCTGGGCAAGTTCAGCCAGTTGATCTTCGCCAAGCGGGTCTTCGCCGCGCAGGCGGTCGCAGACTCCGTCGAGCGGGTGCGGCAAGAACTCCGGCGCTGGGGCTACGGCAAGCAGCGGATGCTCGTCCAACTGCCGATCACTCTATCCGAGATCATGCTTGTCTCCCGTAGCCCGTACCTTGAAGACATGCGCTTGGAGACGCTCGAACACATTCATTACGGCGACCTCCCCGAGTATATCCGGGACTGCGTCGTGATGGTCTCACGCGCCCTGCTCAGCTTCCGCATCATCGAGACACCGCTTCCGCCGCGCATGAAGATCCACGAGCGGTTCGGCACCCACCACGCCGAGGCGGACGTGCCTGCGGAATGGCTGCGCTGGGCCGAGCGGTGGCGCG
>JANMAD010000510.1:0-2811 GCA_031359515.1 Acidobacteriota bacterium
TTCGTCCCCTTCAACTGCACGGCCGTGCCCAAGGAGTTGAGCGACGCTTACCTGTTCGGCTATCGCAGAGGCGCGTTCACCGGTGCGGTCTCGGATTCGCCGGGCGTGATTCGCGCGGCGGCCGGCGGCACGCTCTTCCTCGATGAGATCGGCGATCTGCCTTTAGACATCCAACCGAAGCTGTTGCGTTTCTTGCAAGAAGGCGAGATACAACCGCTCGGCGAGCAACGCCCGCTCAAAGTGGACGTGCGCATCATCGCGGCGACGAACACGGACTTGGAAGAGATGGTGAAAGACGGACGTTTCCGTGAAGACTTGTATTACCGCTTGAATGTAATTCGCTTGCGCGTGCCACCCTTGAGAGAACGCCGCAGCGAGATTCCGACCATCGTCAACTACTACATCAATCACTACGCCGCCAAGTTCGGTCGCGCCAGCATACGCGTCTCGCCCGAAGCGATGGACTTGCTAATGGTCTGCGACTGGCCCGGCAACGTGCGGCAATTGATCAATGAGATTCAGCGCATCGTCGCCCGCACGGAAGATGACACGCTGATCACGTCCGAGCATCTCTCGCCCGAATTGAAACGCACCTCCGCGCCGCACTCGACCGGCGAAGGCGGCGCGCCCTTCGGCGTCATCGCGGGCGGTTTCCCCGATGACCTGACGCTGCCCGAAGCGGTCGAAGAACTAGAGCGCCTGATGATCGCTACCATCTTGCGCAAACACGGTGGGAACATCTCGCGCGCCGCCCGCGAACTCGGCATTACACGGCGCGGGCTGCAACTTAAACTCGGTCGCTACGCCATGCGCGCCAGCGCATAAGCACAAAGTCAGTACCGCCTGCGGTAGCGGGCGGGTGTGTCAGCGAGCCAAGACCCGCCCGCTACAGGCGGTACTGACTTGCGCCTCTGCTTGTGGTAGATTTTCCGCGCTCGTAAACCCACTCCATCCCTACAGGTCTGACATGAACACAAGCCTTCCACGCGCACGTTTGCATCGCCACTGCTGGCTGTTGTTGCTACTCCTCGCTTGTCTGGCACACGCGCAGAATCAGCCCGCCGCGCCAACGATCCCGCCGGACGTGGCCGTGCATAAGAACGTGATGATCAAGATGCGCGATGGCGTGCAGCTCGCGGCTGACATCTACCTGCCCGCGAAGAACGGCGTGGCTCTGCCAGACAAGTTTCCCGTGCTGCTTGAGCGCACACCTTATAACAAGGAAGCGCCGGGCACTGCGCGCGAGAGCCTCTGGTTCGTGCAGCATGGCTATGCGGTCGTGAAGAATGACGTGCGCGGGCGGTTTCACTCCGCAGGCGTGTGGCGCATGATGCTGGACGACGGGCGCGACGGTTATGACACCATCGAGTGGATCGCGCAGCAGCCGTGGGCGAACGGGAAGACGGGCATGGTCGGCACAAGCTATCCCGGCGGCACACAGCACGCCGCCGCCGAGATGAACCCGCCGCACCTCACCGCGCTCATCCCGGTTGACTCGCTCTCGAACGTCGGCATCGCCGGCTTTCGTCACTCCGGCGCGTTCGAGTTGCGGTTTGTTAATTGGATTTACACCATCGGCGGCCCCGACGCGAAAGAAGCCCTCGACGATCCAAACATCCATGAAGCGCTCAAGCGTCAAGCCGAACAGATCAAACAGTACATCTGGACGCTACCGCTCAAACGCGGCACGACTGCGCTCAAGTTTATTCCCGAATATGAAGACTGGCTCATTGAAGCCATGCAGCATGGCGATTACGACGACTACTGGAAACAGATCGGTTATTCGGTGATCGACAACACGAAAAATTATGCCGACATTCCCGTCTATCACGTCACCGGTTGGTACGATTCCTGGACGCGGCAAGTGCCAATGAACTGGCAAGCATTAACGAAAACGAAACGCGCGCCGCAGCGTTTAATCATCGGGCCATGGACGCATGGCGGACAGGGGCGGAACGTCGCGGGCGAGATCGAATTTCCGAAAGAGGCTGCGCTCAGTTTCAACGAATGGCGTCTGCGTTGGTTCGAGCATTGGTTGAAGGGGATTGATAACGGGGTAGAAAAAGTTGCGCCCGTGCGCCTCTTCATCATGGGCGGCGGCGACGGGCGCAAGTCTGAAGCGGGGCGTTTGCAACATGGCGGCGTTTGGCGTGACGAGCAGGAGTTTCCGCTCGCGCGCACAATGTTTACGCCCTACTATCTGCAACCGGATATGAGTCTCAGCGCGAACAAGCCGCAAGCCGCCCAGTCGGCGACAACCTATCGCTTCGATCCGACGAACCCTGTGCCCACACTCGGCGGCAACATCTCTTCGCACACAGGGTTGATGGATCAAGGCGGGATGGATCAGCGTTGTCGCCCGAACGTCGTCGGCTGCAAAGACACGCTGCCGCTCTCTGTGCGCAATGATGTGCTGGTCTTTCAGACGCCGCCGCTCGCGGAAGATATAGAAGTGACGGGGCCGGTCGAAGTGAAACTGTGGATTTCGTCCTCTGCGCCGGATACGGATTTCACCGCCAAATTGGTTGACGTGTATCCGCCCAATCCCGATTTTCCGTCCGGCTTCGATCTCAACATCGGCGACTCGATCATCCGCACGCGCTATCGCGATTCGCTCGCGCAAGCCAAACTGATGAAGCCCGGCGAGCTTTATCAAGTCACGATCACGCTCTACCCGACCGCGAATCTCTTCAAGCGCGGCCATCGCCTGCGGCTCGACATCTCCAGCAGTAACTTCCCGCGCTTCGACATCAATCCCAACACCGGTGAGCCGCTGCAACAACAACGCCGGCAGAACACGGCCGATAACAC
>JANMAD010000521.1:0-7959 GCA_031359515.1 Acidobacteriota bacterium
TTATCATTGGCGAGTCGCGGCAAGGGCGTTTGTTGCTTATCTCTTATACTGAGCGAGGCGATGCAACGCGCCTGATTAGCGCGAGGGAAGTAACTAAAGGTGAGCGAGAAATATATGAAGAAGGTTGAAACGGACATAAATGATGAACTGCGCCCGGAGTATGATTTGCGCAGCCTGCGCGTGCGAAAGTTGGGGCAAGAGCGGAGAAGTTTTGGCGGCGTAATTCGCTTGGAGCCTGATGTCGCGGAAGTGTTTCCAGATGCAGCGGCGGTTAATGAAGCGTTGCGTTTTCTGATTAGAGTAACCAAAGATAATCAACCTGGCTCTAACCCCAAAGGCGATGCCTGACAACTCCCGCAACCCGTCGCCGCGATAGCTATTCTGCTCATGATATTTCCTCACGTCGTAAATTGAATGCCTGCGCTCGGCGCGGGTTGAATTCAGGCGTTGGCCTCCTTTCTCTTCTCCAATCTTGGAAGTTTGAAATAATCGGCGCGTGAGTTAATGCGCTATGGCTGAAGAAGCTTTAATCCTCCGTTCCGACGATATTCTGGGCGGCACACCTGTGTTTGCCGGCACTCGTGTGCCGGTGCAAACGTTGTTCGATTATCTCGAAGAAGGCGACAACCTCGATGAGTTTCTTGATGATTTCCCCGCCGTCAGCCGAGCGCATGCGGTGAAGGTGCTGGAAAAGATGAAGGAAGCATTCCTGGCGCATGAATATGAAAGTGCTGCTTGACGAATGTGGGCCGCGCAAGTTAAGGCGAGAGTTAGCAGAGCATGAGGTGCTGACCGTCACAGATCATGGCTGATCTGGCGTTAAGAATGGAGAACTACTGGCGTTGGCCGCCGCAGAGTTTGATGTCTTCCTCACAGTTGACCAAAATCTGAAGTATCAGCAGAACCTGCAAGCATTCAATATCGGAATCATTCTCTTAGTCGCGCGCAACAATCGCTTGCAGACGTTATTGCCCTTGCTGCCCGATGCTAAGGAGGCGTTAGGCAAGATTAAGGCAGGCGATTTTGTGCGCGTGAGCGGAAGCTAACAAGCTACTGAGGGTGACATGATGTATCATGCTTCACGTTATGCAGTGAGCACGGTTGCCGGATGTGTCGGTCTGCAATTGTGCCGTACCATGTCGAAGAACATGACTGCGCGAAAGGATTATACAAATGCCAATTCCTACTGAGAACGTCGGCTCGTTGCCCCGCCCCGCCACATTGCAGGCCACGATTGCGGACTACGATGCCGGCAAAGTCACCCGCGAGGAACTGACGCGCGCACAGGACGCCGCCTGCCGCGACTCCATTGAGCGCATGGAAGCCACGGGCGCGCCGATAGTCTCGGACGGCGAGCAGCGCGTGTCGAGTTTCGCCACGTATCCGCTCGCGGACACGCTGGCGGGGACGGGGCTGGCCCCGAACCTTGCCGGCGACGGCCAATACTTCGCCATCTTCACCGACGGGCATCACAGACAGTTGCCGCGCCTGACCGGCGGCCCGTTCAAATATAAGACCTACGCGGCCGACCTGTTGAAGGAGTCCATCAAGTACGCCACGAAGCCGATGAAGCAGGCCGTCATCGCGCCCTCCATGCTCTCGTTGCTCTACCCGTTGGATGGCGAGATCGAGGGCTACACCCGCGCGCAGTTTTTGGCCGACCTGTGCGACGAGTGCGAGCGCGACATCCGCCAATGTTTCGCGGCCGGCGCTAAGCGCGTCTCGATAGACTTCACCGAAGGGCGGCTGGCCTGTAAGAACGATCCGCGCAATCCGTGGACGGGACGGCAGATGCTCGAACAGTTCGTCGAACTCAACAATCGCGTGATCGACCGCTTCTCGCCCGCGGAGCGCAAGAACATCGGCATCCATACTTGTCCCGGCGGCGACTGCGATTCCACCCACAGCGACGAGGTGGATTACGCCGACATGCTGCCGAGCATGTTCAAGATGAACGCAGGCTACTTCCTGATTCAACTCGCCAGTGAGAAGGACAAGGAGCGCGTCTACAAGTTGCTCGGCGAGCACAGCCGCGCCGACGCGAACGGCGTCCCGCAGGTCTGCTTCATCGGCGTCATCAACCCGCTCAACCCGACCGTCGAGACGCCCGAACAGGTGCGCGACGATCTGTTGACCGCCGCCAAGTACATCCCCACAGAACGGCTCGGCTCGACAGACGACTGCGGCTTCTCGCCGTTCAGCATTGACGTGAAGCCCAAGCACGGTTCGCCGGATGTGGCGCGCGACATCGCGTTCCAGAAGATCAAAGCGCGCGTGGATGGGACGGCGCTGGCCTCCGTCCAACTCGGCGTTGCCTGAGCGAGCTGCCGCCGCCCGCTACCACAGGCGGTACTGATAAGCGTTTACACTTAAGTGAGGTTACATGATGCCGGGTTTAATGATCAGCAAACCGGACGCGGCGGAGTACATGCCGTATTACGAGAAGTACATCGCGCTTGTGCCGGACGGTGATGTCGTGGCCGCGTTGCGGCAACAGTTGGATGACACGCTCGCGCTCTTGAGTGGCGTGGACGAGGCACGCGGCGCGCATCGTTATGCGCCGGACAAGTGGAGCGTGAAAGAACTCGTCGGGCACGTCATAGATACCGAGCGCATCTTCGCTTATCGCGCGTTGCGTTTCGCGCGCAAGGACGAGACGCCGCTGTCCGGCTTTGAGCAGGATGATTACATTCGCCACGGTTCGTTTGACGAGTACCAACTCAGTGAGTTGGCCGCAGAGTTCGCGCACGTGCGCCGGGCCAATCTCTCGTTGTTCCAACATCTGAGCGCGGCGGCTTGGACGCGGACGGGGCTGGCAAACGGGCACGCGGTCAGTGTGCGTGCGCTGGCCTATATCATGGCCGGGCACGAGCTACATCATAGAGAGATACTGCGCATCAGGTATCTGTAAAGCTTGCCGCCGCGCACGCCGCCGACCGTGCGAGCTATACGCAGCAGAAAGCAACCTTCATTCAGCGCATCCTCACAGACACGCACACGTGATCGGCGTACGTGCGGCCAACACGCGCAAACGGCGCATAGCCGTACACCTCTGTATCGGATCGTTCCGCCACAGCGCCGCCCGTTATCCTCATAAACTCTTATATCTTAGCATTTATATGCATCCGCGCGGCGGCATGATGGTTGCCAACCTGATTATGTACTTGACCCTATAACGCCCACTCTCCCATTGGCCTGAAACTGTTTCTTTGAGAGGAGAATTAGCACTATGAGTAAACATCTGTTGAGTTTCGCGGCCACGGCCGCACTGACGCTCGCGCTAACGGGTCTCGCCGCCGCGCAAGATACCAAGACGACCACCACTACCACCACGCAAACCACCAAAACAATTCAGAACGCGGACGGCACTTATACCGTCATCGAGTATCCGGCCGATAAGGAAGTGACCGTGAGTTTGACGCCGGGTGCGACCATGCTGACCTCGAAAGGTATGGCGCGCATCATGCGCCACGGCGATGCCACGAAGATCAACCTCGATCTGTCGGGCCTGCCCGCCGATATGACCGGCATCAATCTCTACACGGTTGACCCGACCGGCGCGCTCACGCTGCTCGGCCCCGTGACGCTTGCCAACGGCACGGCCACGCAAGAGTTCACGACGCCGCTCGACAAGTTTATGCTCGTGCTCTCGCCGAACGCTTCCTTGAGCTCGCTCGCCGCGGCCAACGATGTGATGTTCCGTAGCGCAGTGCCCGAAGGCTTAGCGGTTGTGCCTGTGGCGCAGAGTGGGCCTCAAGGCGGCGCGGCGATTGGCGAGCGCGTCGCGGCGACGGCCACGCCGGCCACAGCTTCGCCTTACAGCGTGCCGATGCTCGGCATCCCGAATTTCCGGCGCGGCACGGACACGCACCTGCGCGTCAACTTCCCGGAACTGAACGATGCCCGCGCCAACATTTTCCTTGAGCCGCGCAAGGACGGCCCGACGACGATCAAGCTGCGCTTCCACAGTCTGACGCGCGTGCCGGCCGACAAGCGCATCGTGCTCTGGGCCGTCTCGCCCGAAGGTAACTACACGCGCCTCGGCCAAGTGGTCAATACGCGCAACCGCAATGAAGCGCAGATTCAGACCGAGACGGCGCTAAAAGACTTCGGTCTTCTGGTCACGCTCGAAGACACCGACTCGACGCCGAAGCCCGCGGGCCCCGTCTTCGCTACGGTGATCATAGACAACAAGTAACTGCGCGTCAGTTTTCGTCTGCGCTTGCGTTGTGCCCTAACACTTTGAGCAGAGCGCAGGCTTATGACAAGGCTGCCTTCTTCGGAGGGCAGCCTTCTTTTTATTGACCCTTGCCCCGGCAGCTAGTGTATATTGAGCTTGCCGGTCGGCGCTGCCAGCCGTAGCAAACGGGCAGCACGTTCTCCGATCCAACCGACACACCTCGAACGGGCCACAGTAGCAACTCGCAACAGGCCACAGCTCTTCCGTCAATTCCTAAGCCCACGCGCCGCGCGCCAAGTCAATGGCCGCGTTTCCCCGATGCGCAACGGCCGCTTTCGTTCATCTCTCTTAACCGGCGCGCCCGCTCCTGGCCGCGCCCGCGTTTGAAAGTCTAAAGCTATGCTGACACGCAGACTCCCTCTCTGCCTCGTCCTCCTATGCCTTTGCAGCGTCGCTGCGTTGGCGCAAGAAACGGTGTCGCTGCCCGAGCTCGTCCGCCGCGTCAAGCCCACAGTCGTCGCCATCGTCACTTACGACGCGAAAGGTAATCCGCTCATGACCGGCAGCGGCTTCTTCGTCCGCGCGGGCCAAGTCGTCACGAACATGCACGTGATTGACGGCGCGCGGCGCGTCGAAGTCAAAACGCTCGACGGCAAGGGACGTGTCTATCAAGCGGCGGGCGCGCTGGCCATAGATGAAGAAGGCGACCTCGCATTGCTCAGTGTCGAGATGCCCGCCGAGCGAGCGCACAACAGCGACTTAACGTCCGTGCTGCCCGACGAGGGCGAAAAGATTTTCGTCATCGGCAACCCATTGCGGCTCGAAGGCTCGGTCACGGACGGCATCGTTTCGGCCGTGCGCGAAGTGCCGAATATGGGGCGCATCCTACAGATCACCGCGCCCATCTCGCACGGCAATTCGGGCAGCCCTGTCTTCAACATGCGTGGGCAGGTCGTCGGCGTCGTCACGATCAAAGTGACGAACGGGCAGAACATCAATCTCGCGCTCGCTACCGCGCGGGTCGCGGACTTGCATCCCGGCAAACTCGAAACTTTCGCCGCGCTCGGTGCGCGCAATCGCCCCGCGACGGACGCCGAATCGTCCGCCGAGTGGTGGTACAAAAACGGCCTCAACTCGCTCTGGCTGGGCAACTATGATGGCGCGCTGGACTCGTTCGAGAACGCGGTCAATAAAAATCCGAAACGCGCCGAGGCGTGGGTGCAGGTCGGCTATTGCAAGGTCAAACAGGGCAAGAATGCCGAAGCGATCAAGGCCTTCAAACAAGCGCTGCGCCTCAATCCCAATTCGGTCGAGGCCTACAACAAACTAGGCGATGCCTATTACTACGCCAGCAACTTCGACGAAGCCATCAACGCCTACCGACAGGCGGCGCGCCTCAGCCCCGACCAGCCTGAAGCCTACTACAATCTCGGCATGACCTATTTAGAGATCGGCGACCACAATGCCGCGCTCGCGCAAAGCCGCCTGCTCGCCACGCGAGACGCAGAGTTGTACAAGAAGTTGCTGGGTGAGATTAAGAGATGATGGTCAGTGCGGTCGGCAAGTATCGGGCTGGTCGTGCTAGGCTTGATTGTATGGTAAGGAGTGAGGTCTTATTCTGCTTCAGTTTCTGCGTCCGGCTTGGCCGCTAATAACCGGCGCTCGAAACGCAGCATCTCGTTCTCTAGTTTGAGCGCCATCTTCTCCCGCTCGTGTGCCTCATTCTCTTGGCTGCGATGAATTTCGTAGGCGAGCCGTTGGACGACGGCAGATAATTCTTCCACCTCTTCGCGCAATTCCTTGATGTCCGTCCGATTCTGCCGCGTCTCTTGCGCAAGTAAGAGCAGCCACTTGGCCCCATTCATAAAACTGCTTCCACAGCGCCTACGCCGTTTTCAGTCGGGCCAGAATCGCACGGGTGCGCGCTTTGAGCCGGTCGATCTCGCGCTGCTCTTCTTTCATCTTTTCGTGTTCGCGCGCTACTTCGCCGAATATCTTCTCAATCGCAGTTTGTAATTCAGCTTCGCTGCTGGACAGTTCAGAGGTCAAACTTTTGCTCATGTCTTCATCACCCTGGCTGTAGTCTATACCTGCTGCCTTGCATCACTCAACGGAAAGCGACACTGCCGTGAGATGGCGCGGCACAGTCCGCCATCTTAATTCTTTATTCGCCGCTCGCCTGATTCGTGAAGATGTTACGGTCAATGCTCTTGGGATCACCGATGACGACGAAGCGCAGGTTGCGCATGTATTTCTGCGCGACGCGCTGCACGTCCTGCGGCGTGACGGTGCGTAGGCGTTGGAGGAAGTCGAGCGAGTTGCGCCAGCCGCCGCCGAGCAGTTCGTAGCGCGCCAACTCGCTTACCTGCGCCGCGTTCGTCTCCTGCCCCATGTAGTAGCGGGTCAGATAGCCGGAGACCTCCAAGGCGATGTCGTTGGCGTCGGCCGGCTCGCGTTGCAGCTTGGCGATCTCATCGAGCATGACGCGCACCGCCTGGTTGGCATCCACGGCGGTCACATAGATGCCGCCGACGTTCGCGCCCTGTTCGCGCAGGAAGGCGTCGGGCGCGTAGGAGAGGTTGCGCCGGAAGCGCACCTCGACCAGCACGCGGTCGTTCAGCAGCGCGGAGGCGACTCGCATCGGGTCGCTGTCCGCGGAGGTCAGCGGCGGCGCGGCAAAGACGCCTTGAATGTAATTAGTGGGCAATCCCTTTTGCGTTACGTCCACTGAGCCGGTGGCGAACGAGAGTTGCGGTAGCGGCTCGGTCTTGTAAGCGCCGCGCGGGAGTTTGCCGAACGAGTCGGTGATGCGCTGGCGCAAGGTGGCCGCATCCAGATCGCCGACGATGACGAGCAGCAGACGCGAGGTCTCCAGCATCTGCTTGTGATAACGCCGCACGTCGTCCACATTCAGGCGCGAGATCGTCTCGGCCGAGCCTTCGGGGTCGTTGCTGTAAGGATGGCCGGCGTAGGCGACGCGCGACTGCAAGACTTGCAGGTAAGCGTCAGGAAAGTCGGCGTCGTTGCTGCGCGCGATGACGAGCTTCTGCCGCACGCGGCTCACGTCGTCGGGCGCGAAGATGGGGTGCAGCGCGACATCGGTGAAGATGTCCCACGAGCGGTCGAAGTTCGGGCGCGTGGCGATCATGGCGAGCACCGAATAGTCGTAGCTCACGTCGTAGCTGATGCCCGTGCCCATGCGCGCTTGCTCGCGGCGCAGCAGTTCGCGCGGGAACGACTGCGTGGCCTCGGTGGCCGCGTCCCACATCAACGTCTCGACGCCCGCGTTTTGCGCCGTGACGTTCCGCGCGCCGCCGCGCAAGAACAGACCCGCCGCCACCGTCAAACTGCCCGCGCGCCGTTTGACCAGTACCTTCAACCCGTTCACGTCGAACTCGGTGACGAGTGACGCGCCTTTATCCGCGATAGACTTAACCTGCTCAAGTTCGGCCGGCGTGGCTTGCGCCGACTTAGCCTGTGGCGCGCTGCCCGTGCCCCCCTCTTTCACGACCCCTTGCGCCTGTGCCCGCACGGTAAATATCTGCGCGCTCGCCGCCAACACGCTCAACGCGAGCGCCCCGTTCAATACCCACTTGCTCATTAGCTTCCGCATCTCGTTCAATATCCTTCTCTCATTAACCGGCTGCCTTGCTATCTGTTACCGACCGCCGATTGCCTTCTGCTGCGTCCCGCCGATCAAGTCCTGCTCCGTCAGGTGCGCTTGCTGTTGCCCTTCGGCGGAGAGCATCGCCACGCCGATGTGCGGCTTACCCTGTATG
>JANMAD010000225.1:0-2332 GCA_031359515.1 Acidobacteriota bacterium
CCGCGCGTGCCGCCTGAGATAAACGCACGCTTCCCTTCCAGCAGGAGACTCATCAATCACTTCACACAATTTCAGCGTTGGATTAGCGCGTGCAGCTTAAAGCTTGCGGCGCGGGCGCGTCAACCGGGGGTGGTCTTACGCAACGCGTATGTCGGCGGCGACCGGTTCATCCTGCGCTGAGCCGGGCGCGGGGATGAGCGCGGTGATCTCTTCGACGATGCGGCGGGTTGAGTGCGGGATAGCGACGGCCGCCGCCGAGGCGCGCAACGCGGCGTAGTAGCGCGCATCATCGCACATGCGGCGCACGGTCGGCACGATGTCGCGTGCGCGCTTCAGCAGCACGCCCGCACCGCGTTTCGAGATAAGCGTCGCCGCGCCTGATTCCTGCGGCATCGGCGCGGTCGTTGCATCGGCGATGATCGGCACGCGACAGGCGAATGCCTCGAAGGTCGTCAACCCGCCGAGTTTTGAGATCATCACGTTCGCGGCTTGCATCAATTGCTCGACGTGCTCCGAATAGCCGATGACCCTGACCGGAAAGTTCGCGTGCGTCGCAATCTGTTCGGCTTCCGCGCGCAACTCTTCATTGCGCCCGGCGAGGAAGATAGCTTGCACGTCGAGGTCGCCGCGCACCAGTTCGCGGAAGATTTCGGGAATGTTGCCGCCGCCGACCCAGCCCGCGTTGACGAAGACGGTGAACTTTTCCGGATCGAGGCCGAGCGCGCTACGCGCCGCCTGCGCCGCGCGCTCGTCCGGCAATTCAAACTTCGGATGCACGGGCATGCCCGACACCTTGATTCGTTCGGGCGCGACGCCATAGTCAATTAACTGCTGGCGCGCCTCTTCGCTCGCCACTAAATAGAGCCGCACATCATCGCACGCCCAACCGCGCCAGAAGCCATAACACGGATCGGTGACGACGGTGACGAGCGGAATGCGCTCGGCTAGTCCCAACTCCTTCAGTATGCGCGCGAAGAAGTGCTGCGTCATCGGATGCACGCTGACAACCACGTGCGGGCACCACTTCTCGAACAACTCGTTCACATATTTGAAGCAACGGCGATAGAAAAACTCGCGCGTCTCCGGGCGCACGCGATTGATCACCCAGTAGAGATACTTCATCCAGTGTTGCCGATGGCACAACACCCAGTTGTACAAACGCACGCCCTTCTCCGTCACCCCGTGCGACTCTTCAATCGCACGCACGACACGCACGGCGTAACTATCGCGCTTGAAGAACTTCTGCACGCCCGCGACAATCGCCGCCGCCGCCGAGCGATGACCGCCGCCGGTGTCGGACGAGATGATGAGAATTTTCGGTGTTCTATCGCGCAGCATAATTGCCGACCAGTTAAGCTTTGACCGTCACGCCGTCCGTCTGCGCGTCTGCGCGATCATGCGCCTTGCGCGCCTTCTTCATCTCGCGCTCAAGTCGCTTGATCTGGATCAAGTGCTTCGGATTGAACGGCAGCGACGGGTAATAGCTGTTCGACTCGTGCGTGCAGAAGCAGCCGTCCGCCGCTTTCTTACGCCGCTCCTGCATCGCGGGCGAGAGCCAGAGTTTTTGAAAGTTCCAATCGTAGTCGCGCAGGTTGGCGATGGGCGCGAGGTTCTCGCATGAAGAGACCGTGCCCTCATCGTAGATGACGCCGCCGGCCGTGCCCGCGTAGCAAGTCATCTGCGCTTTCTGTTCTTCCTGTGCCTTGGAGATCAGGCCGTGCATGTAGATGTCAATCGCGGCCTTGAAAAAGCCCGCGCTGCCGCCGTAGTTGTTCTTGATGGCGGCGTGGCGCGAATCGTCATCAATCATCGCGGCGAGTTTGCCGTAGCGCGCGTGGTCTATGTCCAACTCGATGGGGTCGGCTGACGGCGGCCGGATGTAGTTGAAGTTGACCTTGTCGGGTTTGAGCTCGTACTTCAAAAAGTCGTACCACTCGAAGATCGTATCTTGATTCGAGTGCATGAAACAGGTGCAGGTCTGCACGTCGAGCCGGCCGTACTCGCGCTTGATCGCTTGCAGTTGCCGCGCGGTGTCAATCGCGATGTCCCACGAGCCGGCCTTCTGGCGAATCTTCTCGTGCTGATCTTTGAGGCCGTCAATGCCGAGCGCGACCGTCACGTTCAGGTTCGGGCACTCTTCGAGAATGCGCGTCACGTCCGGCATGATGCGTTTCTGTATCTGCCCGTTCGACATGAGATAGACGGATTCGAGTTTATTGTTCTCGTAGAACGCGCGCACGATCTCCGGCAAATCCTTGCGCGTGAACGGCTCGCCGCCCGCGAGGATCAGCACGCCGAGATTGCCGCCCAACGTCTCCGAGACGCGCTGCAA